>JAJRWW010000585.1 GCA_024276595.1 Myxococcota bacterium | reverse complement strand
CTTCGCTCCTGTGCCTGAGACAAGAGTAGGCCACCTGGAGGGGCATGCAATCCGTAGTTTCACCTACCGCTGATCTGGCGCCACGGGTGTCGCGTCTGCCAGGGCCACCACCGGTGGCCGCATCTGCCAGGACCGCCGCTGCAGCGGAGCCACCGTGTCGAAGGAGCCGACATCGCAGGTGCTACAGCTCAACCAGGTGCTTGCGCAGCGCGTACTTGGTCAGGCCTGCCACCGAGCGGATCCCCAGCTTGCGCATTATCCTGACGCGGTGGGTCTCCACCGTGCGCACGCTCACACCGAGTGTCTCGGCGATCTCCCGGGTACGCCGCCCCTCGGCGATGAGCCGCAGCACCTCCTCCTCCCTGGGGGACAGCCTGGGGAGGCTGATCGGGGCTGGACGCCGCGCGCGGGCATTGGCCCGGCTGACCCGCACCACGTCCTCCACGTCCTTGCCCAAGAAGCGCGATCCCTGGGCCACTGCCCGAACCCCGTCGAGCAGCTCCGCCAGGTCGGCGCCCTTGTTCACGTAGCCCGTGGCTCCGCTCGCCAGCATTCCCAGCACCGTCTCGGCGTCGGTGTACTGGGAGCAGGCCAGAACACGCACCTGGGGCAACGCCTTGCGCATGAGCCTGGCGGTCTCCTGCCCACCAATGCCCGGCATGGATACGTCCAGCAGCACCACGTCCGGGCGCATCTGCTCCACCAGCTCCAGTGCCTCTTCTCCGTCTCCTAGCTGACCCACCACCAGGATATCCTCTACCCCATCCAGCTCACGGGCCAGCGACTGTCGCAGGAGCGCATGGTCATCGACCAAAAGCACACGAATGAGCACTCGGACACTCCTGATGATGGGCCCGACGTGGCAAGTTTTGGCCAGGGAAAGCCACACGGGGCACCATCGCACTGCCCGGCGATGGGCTCGATCCCTCGATCATTGGCAGGAGCTTAGCGGACCGGAAGGCAAGACGCAACGAGGGACACTTCGTTCGCCCAGCCCGCTCTTGCCAACGGCCAATCAACAATTGCCCGCTCGAGGGCTCTGGCCTTCTCTGTCCGCGCTGCCCGGCGCTCCTCGGCCTCCATTGGCGCCCTTGGAGGAGGCGTCCGCCCCGGAGATTCGCGTAATCAGTGGCGGCGGCACGCTTGGATCCACAACCACGTCGAGCAGGAAGGGACCCTCTGCCTCGAGGGCAAGCTCCAGACCCCGATAGAGCTGGTCCTCATTGCACGCTCGCTCCGCGGGGCACCCCATGCTGCGAGCCCACAGACCAAAGTCGACCTGGGTAAACCGAGACTCCTCCGTGGAGAGCCCATGGCCGGACATGCCGTGGTAGAGCATGCCGTACTGCCCATCGTTGAGCACGACCCACACGACCTGAAGCCCATGCGCCACCGCTGTGCTCACCTCCGATTGCATCAGCATCGCGCCGTCGCCCACCAGGGCGAGAGCCTTGCCCCGACGCGCCAGCGCCGCCCCCAGCACACCGGCGGAGGCGGCACCCATGGAGCCCCAGCCCATGGAGGTGCGATAGCGGTTCGGCTGATCGAATCGCAGCCCCCTGCTCCCCCAGGCGAAGGCGTTTCCCGCCTCCGTAAAGATCACCGCGTTCGACCCCTGCACGAAGACCCGCTCCACCGCCTCCATGAGCGCGGCGGGGTGCACCCCCTCTGGACCGGGTGCTCCCGCCCCAGGCGCCAGGTCCGCTGACACGAGCGCTGGCCCCATAACCGGAAAGCGAGGCGGACGATCTCCCTCCCCTGGGCCCGCCACCAGGTCTGCCATGCCCTCCACAAAGCCAGCCACCTCTGCTCGCACTCCCCACATCTCGGCATCGAAGTAAGCTCCCCCCTGCCCCCCCATGTGCGCGTCCACCACGATGAAGCTCTGGCGGGGACGTAACCCTGGCGCCCAGAGGGAAGAGTACTCGCCCAGACGTGTCCCGAGCACCAGGATGTGCTCGGGAGCGAGGGACTCCACCACCGCCGCCACCCGCGGGTCTCCTCCCAGCCCCGTGACACCCAAGTACAGCGGGTGACCTTCGGGGAAGGTGCCCTTTGCCCGCGGGGTTGCGATGACCGGCGACCGGAGGCCCTCTGCAAGGCGCACCAGCGCCTCGGATGCGTGCCTGGCACCATAGCCCACCCAGATGACACCACGCCCTCCGGCCATGGCTTCCACGCATCTTCGCAGCTCGTTCTCGTCACAGCGTGGCTGCGACACCCTCACCGGCGCAATACTCACAGGCTCATCCCAGGGGGAGAGCTGCACAGCCACGGGCAGGCTCAGGTGTGCCAGGTAGCCACCGCGGCGCGCCAACCCCACCGCCATGTGCCGCAACACCACCGGCAGGGACTCAGGCGTCTCCAGCACCATGGCGTCATGGAACACCTCACCCGCGCAGTACAGCGACCGCAGCAGGGTATGGGGACCTGTCTCCTGGAAGGCTCCTCGATGCCGCTGCGCGGCGGAGGTGGATGGGCTCACCAGGATGACCCTCCCCCCCTCCCGCCGGGCGGCCACGAGGCCCGTGAGCGCGTTGGTGATTCCCGGACCGGTTGTGGTAAACACCAGCGTGGGCCGCCCTGTCACCAGGGACGCTTCCAGTGCCGCAAAGGCCGCGCCGCTCTCGTGCCGGGTGTGGACCACGTGGATGGAGCTTCCCAGCAGCGCGTCCATAAAAGGCGCCAGCGCGCGCCCACTGATGCCGAAGGCGTGCTCGACCCCAAGCTTTGCCAGCCCCACGGTCACTGCGTCGGCCACAGAAGGGATGTCCTGCGCCGCCGGTGCTTCGCAGCAGGGATCCTCGATGGGTCCCAGAGCCCGCGATGATTGCAGCGCCTGAGCGGTCTGTTCGTTCTTCATCTGTAACTCCTCGGGTTTGGGTCCTGTGACCACATAAATGATGCACCCGAGGATTGCATAGCACAATACCCGCTAATACTGATTGAGCCTCTTTACATCACCTATTATACAGCTTCTTTTTACTGTCACATGCACCTCGGCTTCCGGGCCGCTACGTAGTAGTACGTACCCCGGATGCTCCTGAGGCCCTCTCCCCCCCCTTGATGCTTCCTTGCCGCAGCCAAGAGGCGCACATCCTGTCCGTGTATGTACTCAACTGGCTCGAAACAAATACCTAGTCCCCACCTAACCAGCGGGTTTCGCTATCTTTTGCGCCCCTGCGCGCCCTTCTTGCCTCAAGCGCCCCACACACAGCTTCGAAAATCACCTCCCCTCCATGAGCTCCCCTCGACACCCCCGCTGTTCCAAAACGCGCGCTCCCCATCGCCCAAAATATCAGATCCCACAACAAAACTCGTTGACAGCCATTGCTGGTTTGGGCATCATATACGAACTGACTATAAATGGACTTTCGTGCATGGTGCATATAGTTCGTTTACGTCTCACGAGAGGAGGTCCCCCATGTGTCGTGCAACCTCACTTGGTGCCCTGTTGGCTGTCTGCCTTGCCGCCGCATGCACGCCACCGGAGCCGGCCCCATCGGCCACCGGCTCCCTG
>JAJRWW010000052.1 GCA_024276595.1 Myxococcota bacterium | reverse complement strand
TCGGGCCTGTGTTCTGGCATCGCCGAGGAAAGGTCGTTGGCGGCGGCCTGGCGCCCCTCTTCTGGTTCCAGACGGGCCCGAGGCGCCTGCAGGTGACCCTGGCGCCCCTCGTTCACTACTCCCGCAAGGCGGAGCGCTGGGACCTGTGGACCCCGCTCTTCGGGTTCGGAGGGGATCGAGCCCTCAACAAAAGATATGGCTACGTGGGCCCGGTGTACTGGGAGAGCTCTCCCGAGCGCAAGGCCCAGGTGGTGTTCCCGATGTTTTGGCGCTTTGCTCACCCAAAGACCAAGAGATCCACCACGCTGCTGCTCCCGTTTTACTACGGCACAAAGGACAGGGAGAGCCGCTTCGACGTGGTCTTTCCGCTGGTGTGGTTCAGCCGCACGGTGACCTCCCGCACGTTGTTCGTGCTGCCCCTCTTCTATGATCGAGTGGACTGGGATGAGGCTCGCACCACCGCGGTGGTGCCGCTCTTTTATCGCAGGCGCGTGTACCACAAGCGGGAGACCACCTGGCTGTTTCCCCCATCCATCTATCTCAAGACCTCCCCCAGGAAGACGGACCTGGTGGTGTTTCCGTTGCTGTGGCACTTCGGGGGAGCGGAGAGATCCACCACTGTGGGTTTTCCCCTGTACTGGGACTTCAAGCGCCCGGGCAAGCGCACGACGATCTTCTTCCCTCTTTTTTGGCGCTTCGAAAAGGGCGACAAGGTCAAGATGCTGATCCTCAACACCTACTACAGCTACAACAAGGTGGAGGGGACCTACCAGCTCATCTTCTTGCCTCTGCTGGAGGTGGCGCGCAAGCGCCCCGGCGACTTCAAGCTCAGCTTCCTGGGAGGCCTCTTCTCCTATGAGCGCATCGGGCGCAACCGCTACATCCGGCTGTTTTTCATCCCCATCAAGCTCAAGCCCCTGAAGGGTGGGCCCTCCGGGGGGCTGGGTCCCGGGGGCTCGGCGGTCCCGGCCTCCGGCTCCACCCTGGCGCAGCCCTTCTACCCCATATGAGCCGACCCCAAGGGAGCCGACCCTGACGGCGAACGGCCCGGTGCGCCGCCCGGCTGGCTACGGCCTGAGGCGCACCTCGTTCTCCCTGAACTTCTGGGTATAGGGGTCGAAGGCGCAAGGGGTGGAGCTGTCAACGGTCTGGGTGATGGGGTCCCATGTGCCGGTACAGTCGGGCATGTCCGCCGGGTTGGAGCAGGTGGAGGGGGAGCCGTCCAGGGTGTAGTCCACGCACAGACGCAAAGGTGCGGAGACCCCGATGTTCCCTGCGTTGTCCACCGCGCGCGCCGCCACGCAGACCCAGCCCTCGGGGATGTTGGCGGCCAGGTTGTCGAACTGGTGCCCGGTGCAGTACAGCGCGTCCGATGTGTCCACCAGGGGCAGCGACCAGATGGCCGGCTCCGCCTCATCCACCGTGTAGTAGATGGCGATGGACATCCCCTCCGGCCTGGTGCCCACGCACAGCTCGTCCGGGGGCTCGGCCTCGTCTCCAGGGATGTCGCAGACCGCGGGGAGGGGGCTGTCGAAGCGGAAGTCGGCCTTGCCGGTGGGGTCGATGGGGTCCAGGTACAGCGCCAGGATCTCGTCACTGTTTTGGGGGTTGGTGGAGGGCACCAGCTCCTGGTTGATCTCGTCACAGTAGCCGTCGCCGTTGGTGTCCACCACCAGGGCCTTTGTTGTGTCAGCGAGCCAGTACACCCGTGGGGTGGAGTAGCTTACGAGCGACAGGGTCTCCTGTACCAGGCCGATTGCCTCGTTGCCCCGGTCCTCGATGCGCACCCTCATGAAGTGGATCTGGGGCACCGTGTCGCCGTCGTTGGGGTTGGCGTCGCCCACGGGGTCGAACTGCATGGAGCACTTGATGGCGCCGGCCTCGTCAACTGCCATGCGCATGGTGGCGGGAGGGTCCAAGGAGAGGACCGGAGGGGTGTTGTCCAGCGCCAGCAGAAAGCCCACCTCCGACTCGTTGTTGAGCTGATCCGCGGCCCTGATGGAGATGGGAGGGAAGACGAAGTTGGATGGGAGCAAGGTGGTGTCGAAGGAGCCGGTGTAGCTGCCCCCTCCAGATGTCAGCGGTACGGTGAACTCGTAGGCGTTCCCCCCTATGACCGCCAGGACGGAGTTGGTCAGCACCCCGGCCTCGTCCGAAACCTCTGCCTCGATGGTGATGATGCCACCCACGATGTCGCCCGGGAGGGGGCTGAGCACCGTAATGAGGGGGCCGTCGTCGTCCACCACGAAGGTGACGTTGCTCTCAGAGGAGACGTTGTTGGCGATGTTCTCTGCTGTGACGGTTATCTGGTGGGTGGCCTGGAGGGGAGGGTCGAACATGGGGTCGTCGAAGACAATCTCTCCCACGAAGTCGATCCAGTAGGGGGTTGCCCCGTGGGCGGTGTCCTCGGACTGCTTGACGATGTCCAGGGGGACCCCGCCCACCTCCGCGCGCACTGAGGTCTCCAGCACACCGTTGGTGTCCGACACCCTGAAGCTCAGGTTGACGGACCCAGAGTAGCGCTCTCCGTCCACGGGCGAGGTGAAGGTCACCGTGGGTCCCTTGTCTCTTTTCACCTCCACCTCCGCGGAGTTCACCTGGCCGAGGAGATCCGCCGCCTCCACGAAGATGAACACGCTCTCTGCCGTGGGGATCTGGGAGATGTCGATGATCCCCACGTACTGATCGTTCTGGGTGCCAGAGCGGCTGAGGGTGAAGGAGTCGCCGCCGGGGATGACCGCCCGCACCGACGAGACGTCCACCCCGTCCTCATCCGTGACGGTGGCGATGACCTGGGCGGTGCTGCCGGAGAGCACCGTGAGAGGCTGGGGCGCCTCGATGATGATGTCAGGTCCCTCCTCGTTGATGATCCTGTCTGGCAGGTCGGGCACGTCCACGGGGACCTCGGCATCATTTATCTGCGCGTCGGAGCCGCCGTCGTTGCCCGTTGGTGGGTCCTTGTAGCCGTTGTCCGGACAGGCTGCGAGCACCAGGGTGGCCAGGACCACCGTCACCAAAGATGTCAATCTCCACATGAGCTCTCTCCTGTATACGACTGTGCGCTCGGCCGCCGCTCCTGGCGTCGAGGGGCCTCGGCGAAACCTGTGCCAGCGGCCATTATATCATCAAGGGGTGGGCCCGCGGCGGCCAGAGTGCGAGCGGCGCTCACCTCGCCCGGCCCCGGCCCGACGGAGGCCCCCTGGGGAGCGCTGGCCGCCCCTCCCCTCACGAGACGTGGATCGCCTGGTCCGCCGGTTCCCTGGGCTGGATGGCGCCCAGGCGCTCCGAGTGTGGCGGTAGGTGACGAACAGGTAGTACCAGCCCTGCATGTGCACCACCCGCAGCCGAGCCCGGGCGGGTTTTTTCAGCAGCACCGTCATCACGACGGCTCTGCGGCGGAGGCGGACCCTGGCGTATCGCACCGGGGTGGGGAAGTAGCGGGTGAACAGGGGACGAGTGTTGTTCCAGCTCGCCACCCGACAGCCCCAAAGAGTGATGGTCAGTGAGCTGCCCCTGGTTCGAGCTCGGAAGGACGGCTTGCGGTTGAGCTGCAGAAAGAGCCTGGAGCCGTTGGGGAGGAGCTGAAACCCGGTCCAGGTCAGATAGCAGCGTCGCCTGTGGTCCGGGGGCAAATGCGTCCTCACCCTCTGTGGCAGCCCGGGGACGACCCCGTGGTAGGCGCCTGGGGCGGCTGTGGGGGAGGCAGGGCGGCCTGCGCCGGATGTGGTGCTGCCGGGTTGCCCGCCACGGTTGGTGAGGAGGGTCCGGCGAGCCCTGGCCAGACCCTTGCGGGCCCCCGAGGCCCGTGCCCTCGGGCTGGCAGCTCCGCCGCGATGGGGTGACCCAGCGGCTCCAGGTGGGCCAGCTTCGGAGCCCCTGGGGCGGGGGCCCATGTCAGGTGGCAGCTCTCTGTCGGGAGCCCCCTGGGCGTCGGCCACCGCGAGGATCCACCCCAGCCCGACCACGGCAGCACCTCTCAGAATCGCCATTGACTCACCTGCCTCAAAATACCTCAACCATTCAACCAATATAGGCGCCAATCTGCCGCTTGACAACTTTTGCAGGGGCTTTGGCGGGGCTGACCCTGGCCGAGGGCCCTCTGCCGAAGGGAGGAGCCAGGAGGAGGACGCTGGGCTCGAGTGGGCCCGAGAGGCAGGGGAGGCAGGGGAGGCGCGGCGGGAGAGGCACGGGTGGACAATTTGATCCAATGGGCCCGGGCGACTAAGATCTGTAGCATGTCTGCAGGTGATACCAGGCGGCCCGGCGCTCGCGAGGGGTCCGGAGGGACATCCGGCTCGGGGTCCGGCTCGGGGTCCGGCTCGGGGGAGGGGCTGTCAGGTCGTCCCGATCCCTTTGACGACACCGCGGACGGTGGGGGCTCATCCGGGCCTGAGGCTGGGCGCCCCGAGCCCAAAGCTCCCGAGCCGAATCGAGAGGAGGAGCGGGAGCCAGGCCGAGGGAGGGGGCGGGAGCCAGGCCGAGGGAGGGACCGGGAGCCAGGCCGAGCCAGGGAGCAGGAGCCAGGCCGAGCCAGGGAGCGGGAGCCAGGCCGAGCCAGGGAGCGGGAGCAGGAGCGAGACGGATCGGCGACCTCCCGCCAGGATTCCATCCCCGAGGGGCGGCGGCGCTTCGGATTCCGCCGCCGGGCCGGGGTCTCGGGCTCCAGAGCACAGGAGGATGCCGGTGACCGGGCCTCTCGGCTCTCGGAGGAGCCGGAGCTGTCGGCGTCCGACCTGGCGGACCTGGAGGGCTTGCCAGAGCCCAGGAGGTTTCGGCGTCCCCCCTGGTGGCTCCTGCTGGGCGGGGTGCTACTGGCGGTGGTGGTGGTGCTGATTCTCTACGGCGAGGCAAACAGCGAGCGCTACTTCCTGGTGTGCTCCGGCTCTCGGGCATCAGCCCACCGCGGCCGCGGCTTTCCCTGGCCCTTTGGCCATGGACCAATGGTGGGCTCTGCCTATAGATCGGTGGAGCTGGGAGAGGAGAACCAGTGTCAAAGCCAGGAGCTCGACAGCGAGGCGGAGCTGCGGCAGGCTCTCCTGTCGCTGCTGCTGGCAGAGGCGCAGCGGCTGAGCCTGAGGACCAGGTCCACGGATCTCGCCAGGGCGCGCAGGCTGCTCGCCCAGGGGCGCCTGCTGGCCAGGGGACGCAAGAAGGATCTCGAGCGTCTCAGGCGTCTGAAGGTGGTTTGTGACTTCCACCAGGCGCGGGTGGTCATGCGCGAGCTGGAGACAACCCTGAAGGAGGCGCGTCGTCTCTTTGCCCGGGCCGCGGGAGCCTCTGGCGGCAAGGTCGGCGGGGAGGCATCTGGCCAGCCCGGCCAGCGCGCCAAGGAGGCTGCGGCCTGGGTTCGGCTGATCGATCACATGATCTCCGGGCTCAGGAGGCGCATGGCCGGGGATCTCATGCCACCTCGCCGGGTGGGTCCGAAGGAGACGGCCCCGGCCCCCTCCAGACCGGCGGCTCCCCGGGCAGCTCCACGGCCGCGCCCGGCCACTGCCCGGCCATCCCCTCCAGGCTCGGCCGGGTCGGGCGCAGGGCCCCCACCCCGCCGCATCTCTCCGGCTCTCCCCGACGCTGGAGTGTCCGGAGGGGGGATCCTGCTGTGACCCGACCCGCGGCATTCGCAGAGACCACGAGGCCCGAAAACAGCAGCAACAGCTACCCGGGCTCTCGGTTCTCCATGGCGTGCTTGGCCTTCTCCACCGCCTTGTGAATCTCTGCGAACTTCTTCAAGAAGTCGTACTGGTTGGTTCGGAAGGACTGGAGGTATCGCCGCTGCTGGGCCTTGGACTTGAAGGCGTCACGGATCTCGTCCAGCTTGCCCGAGAGCTGAGCGGTCTCACTGAGCTCCTCCACAAGGGGGATGGTTCGCTCTGCCTCCACCACCACCACCTTGGCGCCAGGATCTCCCGGAGTGCCGTAGGTCAGGTAGATGGTCTCGGCCGACTGCGCGCGCAGGGTGGAGATGACCATGGAGCCTGGGAGGTCCGGGAGCATCTCCTTTATCAGCGCCACGTGGTACTTCTCCCGGCCGCCCACGTCGAGGGCCTCTCCCCCGGACTGCACGTGGGTGAAGACCCAGCCGTCGTCGCGGTTCTCAAAGGCCCTGGAGAGATCCTCGAAGAGAGCCGTGGAGTCGTCCACCACGAGCACGCGGCACTCGGGGAGCTGGAATGAGGCCAGGATGTACCGCCCCTGGAGACGGTCCTGCACGTCCACCACGACCTTGTACATCTCCCGCATGCGCTTCAGGAAGTCCTCTTGAACGTCCGCCATTTGCAATAGCAGCTCGTCGCGGTTGCGCTGGCGCTTCCACTCCCTGGCGTACTTGCTCACCCGTTCCTTCAGGTACTCTATCTGCTCCGGGGCCTTGATCAGGATCTCTCTGGCTCCGGCGCGGAAGGCGGTCACAGCAGCCTCCCAGCCCTTGCGGGAGGTCAAGACGATGGGCGTGGTGGCGGGGCTGTGCTCCCTGCAGGCCTCCACAACCTCGATGCCCGCCTCGGTCTCCGGGGTGTCCAGGTCGCACAGGACCACCGCGAAGAACTTCCGGCGGATCATGTCCACGCCATCCTCCACGTCTCCGGTGGCGGTGGGCACGAAGCCCATCTCCGTGAGCAGGTCCGACAGGCCCCTGCGCACGCTCGGATCGCCGTCCACCACCAGAATCTCGATCCCTACGTACTCGTTGTCGGAGTGCATGTCATCTCCTGCCGTGACCAGCTCATTTTGCCCCAGGGCACGTCCGAGAACAAGCCTGCCAGGGAAACCCTGCTGGAGCGGGCCCAGGGCGCGCAAAGGCGCGGGTGTTACTTCTTTCTGGGGGCAAAATGGAAGGGGTAGCGGAGCTTCACCACGCCGTCGGGTGGCCTTGGGAAGGTCGTGGAGAGGAACACCCCGGAGATGCAGCTTCCCAGGGTCCTGGAGCGGGTGGTGTTGCGGCTGGCCCTGGCGCTCGTGACCTTGCCCTCGGCGTTGACCACGAACTCTATGTCTACGAAGCCACGCACGTTCTCAAACAGCTTCAAGGTCTGCCGATAGCAGTCGTGGATGGCCTTGCGCTGGGCCTGGATACGACGGGGTACCTGGGCCAGGAAGGCCTTGCGGGCTGCCACGACGCGTGCAACCCGCCTGGCCTGGGCCAGCGCGGCGGCGCCCGAGGTGGCCACCTCCGTGGGAGCCTCGGAGCGCGCCGAGGTGGAGGGATGGCCCGATGGGCCCTTTCGCATGGGCCCCGCCGGATGAGTGGCCCCGGAGACAGCGGCGCCGGTGGAGCCACCGGTCCTGGTAGCCGAGCTCGCCTGGCCAGAAACCGCCCTGCGGGGAGGAGGGCGGGACGTGGAGGAGGATGTGCCTTGCGAGCCACGGTGGAAGGTGGCCTTCACCGGGCCTGTGGCGATGCGCGCCGGCTGGCCATCGTCCTGCCAGTCCACGTAGCCGCGAGTGCCTGGGGATGAGGTGGGCGCCATCTCCGCGTCGCCCGGTCGACTGGGGAGCATGGCCCAGGAGACGATGAGATAGATCCCCACCACCAGGAGGCAGGCGTCGGCCACCATGAGCATGGAGAGCCGGCGGCGTCCTTGCACAAGAGCCTGCTCCATGAAGAAGGCCGTGTCGGCAGGCGAGCTCCCCGGGTCGGAAGGTGGCGGCCCGCCAGCCGGCGCATATGCCGAGCTCCGACCCGGTCCCGAGCCCGGTCTGGAGTGGAGATGCTCGGGAGCCGGCGCGGGCCCCGCAGGTGAGATCGGGTCGGAGTCGGGCTCTGCGGGCCGGGCTTCTCCTCCATGGGCTCGCCCCGTCGGAGGGGCGGCGAGCTTGGCCAGGGGATCCCCGGGGGAGGCCGAGGCTCCAGTTGGGCTCGATCCCGACCGGGCTCGGCTGGTGAGCTCAGGCTCTCCTCGAATGGCCTTGAGGAGGTTGGAGTCGGGCGACATCTTGCGGGTCGTCGCGAGGTCCCCTCCGGCGGCGCGGATCAGCTCCGAGCTGGGGCGAACCCGCTTGGTGTCCTCCTGGGCATCCGCCATGGCGTGGGGCTGGGGATGCTCCGCTCCGGATCGTGGCCTGGGGTTGCCTCTCCATCCGACCACCCGTCGGCCACACGCACCACAGAAGACGGCCTCCGAGGGAATGTTGCGGTGGCAGTGGGGACAAAGCATGGCGAAAGGGACGTTATCAGCCGCGTTTTCCAGCGTCAAGGAGCCCACCGCCTCGGTGCGGGAGCGCCGCAACATGGGTGGGCTGAAGGCACCAGGCGGCTGCCTCCCACAAGGGGGACCAATGCCCGTCTAACACCGTGTTATTGATTCTGTAATTCCGGCCGTCGTGCCCTATGGAAGGTGCCTGCCGATTGTGGTACTGTTCGCCAATGGCTCAGGTTCTCGATCGGGTGCTAGGCGCTGCGCGGCAGCTAGGTGCCTCGGATGTCCACCTGAAGGTTGGGTTGCCTCCCATCTTTCGGGTCAAGGGCGAGCTGCGTGGGGTCAAGGAGGTGAGCGCGCTCACGTCGGAGGTGCTGGAGGGGTTCGCCAGGGCGATGATGAACCCGGTGCAGGCGGAGCGCTTTGCCACCCGCTTGGAGACGGACCTGGCCTATGCCACCTCCGACGGAACCCGGTACCGGGTGAACATATTCAGGCAGCGAGGGCAGGTGGGCATGGTGCTGAGGGTCATCCCCTCCGAGGTGCCCTCCTTCGAGGAGCTTCGCCTGCCCAAGGCCGTGCTGACCATGGCAGAGGCTCCCCGCGGCCTGGTCCTCGCCACGGGGGTCACCGGCTCCGGCAAGTCCACCACCCTGGCTGTGATGGTGGAGCACATCAACAAGATGCGCGCGGGTCACATAGTCACGGTGGAGGACCCGGTGGAGTACGCCTTTTCCGACCGGCGCTGTGTGATCAACCAGCGCGAGATAGGGCTCGACACCCTCAGCTTTGCCGCGGCCCTCCGTGCGGCGCTCAGGCAGGATCCGGACGTGATCCTGGTGGGGGAGATGCGCGACCTGGAGACCATCGAGATCGCCTTGACCGCCGCCGAGACCGGGCACCTGGTGCTCTCCACCTTGCACACGGTGGATGCCGTGGAGACTGTGAACCGAATCGTGAGCGTCTTCCCCCCCCACCAGCAGGATCAGGTCCGGGTTCAGCTTGCGTCGGTGCTCGTGGGTGCCATCTCCCAGCGGCTCGTGCCGAGGGCGGACGGCAAGGGGCGGATCCCCGCGGTGGAGGTGCTCATGAACACCGCCCGGGTGAGAGAGCTCATCGTGGACCCTCTACGCACCAGGGAGATCCGTGACGCCATCGTCGAAGGGAAGCACCCCTACGGGATGCTGAGCTTTGATCAGTGCTTGACCGACCTGGTTCACGAGGGGCAGGTGACCTACGAGGCAGCGGCGCAGAACGCCACGAACGCCGACGAGTTTGCGCTGCACTTCCAGGGGGTATCGGCGGGAGGGGTGACCGAGGACGTGTGGGACTCGGGGGAGTACTTCAGCGTGGATGGTGGGCATCTGGACCTCGACGGGAAGCCCAGGAGGTAGGCTCATGGGAAGCGCTTTCGGACGTGGCTTGGGCTCCTTTCATGGAGGCCGAGATCTGGCCTCCTCTGCGCTCCGGCGAGGCGGTGTGTCCCGCTCCCCGGATGCTCCTCGGCGGAGGCCCGGCAGGTTGCCCCTGCTGCTGGCTCCTGCTGTGCTGCTCGTTACGGCCTGGGGAGATGTGGCCGCGGCCAGGCACTACGTGGGGGTGCTCAACATCCGTGGCCCCGGCGCGAAGCGGGTGCGCCGCTTCCTGGAGCAGCAGATAGATGAGCGCTGGGTCCTGGTGAGCCGCAGAGACCTTGCAGATGCTGCAGAGGACCTGGAGATCTCCAGCAAGCACATGACCCGTCGCCGCAACCTCCGTCGGATCTGCCGCAAGGCCAAGGCGGACGCCGTGATCACCGGCTATGTTTACCGTGCCAGGCGGCGGTGGTGGCTGGCCATCCAGGTGCGGGATGGCGGAACCGGGAGGATCGTCAAGAGGACGGTGGTCAGGTACCTCTTCTTTCGGCTCAACCGCTGGTCGCGACGGGCGATCATGAAGGCTGTGAGGATCGGCGTGCGGCGCGCGGAGGGAGTGGACCATCCCCCAAGGAGGGTGGCGCCGCCACCGCGTCCAAGGCCCAAGACACCCCACAGGTCGTCCTCCCGCACCAGGAGGGCCGAGTATCTCACGGGGCTGGAGGTGGACGTTGGGGTCGAGATCTGGGGCCGGCGCCTCTCCTTTACCAACCTGGACGGTGAGCCTGGCAAGAGGCTGCTGTACGAGACCACCAGGCCGGTGCTGCCCCTCTCCTTCGGCGTGGAGGTCTATCCCGGCGCCTTTGTGACCGGGCACAGGATCCTGGCCAACGTGGGCCTGGGGCTCTACTTCCGCCGGGCGGTGGGGGTGGTGTCCCAGCGAGAGGGGGACCCAACGAAGATCCGCACCACGATTCAGCGGGTGGGTGGGCACCTGCTCTATCGCTGGAACATAAACGGCAGCGCCGAGAGCACGGTCTTGAAGATCGGCGCGGGGGTGGACGCCCTGCAGTACAGCTTTGCCGAGGACCTGGGCCAGGTGGCCGGGGTGACCTACATCAGCTTCAGGGTCCTGGTCAAGGCGCTGGTGCCCCTCGCCACCGAGCGGCTAAAGCTCTGTGTCTGGCTCGCGGGGATGGCGGTGGCTCAGCTCGGGCAGATGGCAGACGCCTACCATTATGGCAACGGTCGAGCAGGGGGCATAGAGGCGGGGCTGGGTCTGGACGTGCGGCTCGCCTGGAAGATACATCTTCTGGCAGGAGCTTCTACCACGTGGGTCTTTGTGAAGTTTCCCCAGGACGGTGTCCAGGGGCTTGACTTCGAGTATGTCGTAGACTCGGCGAAGGATGGTTATTTCGGTGGATACCTGCTGGTGGCCATGCACTACTGAGGCTGGTTGCCCAGACCGGCAGGAATGCTGATGAGTGAACTTGAAGGGTGTCGTCTTGAGCACAAGTGACAAGAGAGGTAGCAGACGAATCAAGGGTGTCCGGCGCTTCCGGCTCAAGTACAAGGACGTGGACGCCTTCGTGGAGAAGTACGCCGCGAACGTCTCCAAGGGAGGGATCTTCATAATCAGCCGCCAGCCCCAGCCCAAGGGGACCGTGCTGCGGTTCGAGATGCTCCTCACCGACTCCACCAGGCTGATCACTGGGGAGGGTCGGGTGGTCTGGGTCAAGGAGTTCGATCCCGACAGCCCGACCAAGCCACACGGCATGGGAGTCAAGTTCACGAAGCTGGACGCTGCCAGCAAGACGCTCATCGACCGGATCGTGGCCTTCAAGGAGGAGAAGGCAAAGGCCTCTGCTAAGCCCGAGCCCGAGCCCGAGC
>JAJRWW010000584.1 GCA_024276595.1 Myxococcota bacterium | reverse complement strand
CTCCTCGTGTGCGGCGCTTGCCTCGGGTGAGGCGTCCTCCTCGTGTGCGGCGCTTGCCTCGGGTGAGGCGTCCTCCTCGTGTGCGGCGCTTGCCTCGGGTGAGGCGTCCTCCTCGGGCGGGAGCGCCGTCTCGGGAAGGGCTTCCGCAGGGAGCTCGGCCGAGGCGCCTGTCCCCTCGCCCGACCCGGCCTCGGGCTCCTGGTCGGGCAGAGGTGACTCCCAGGCCTCGAAGAGGGCGTCGCCAATATCCTTGGGGATCATCTCGCCTTCCGGTGTCACGAAGAGGAAGCTCCCTCCCCTGTCCACGAGCCGCGCACCGCGGAGCTTGGGAGGAATCTCCTGGCTGTCCTCCAGGGTGTCGATCAGCAGCTCCTCCGGCTGGGCGGTAGGCTGGGGGGCGAGGGGCGCTTGAGGAGCGCCTTCCAGCTTCGCTTGGCCCGGCCGGGCCCGGTAGGCAGCGATCAGCTCGTTCGCCTGGGCCTCCTGATAGGTGACCCCGTCGGGGCGACAGTAGAAGACCTCTGTGAGGCCGCTCATGTGGTGTCGCTCGATCACCTGGCAGCCTCGGATCTCCGGAGGCAAGGTCTGGTCGCCAGAGTCGACCATATCCACGACCGTGTCCTGGAACTGGGGCGCCCTGGTGATGGCCTCCTCCGCCTCCAGCTCATCAGCGTACTTTTCCCATTTTCCCATGGCTCGCTCCGGATGTGCGGCGGATTATACCGCAGCATCCCAATCTGGGCGTATTTTTTCCCCTCCTTGGGCGAGGTACAGTCATCCGGCGCCCAGGGCGGAGAGGGTGGCGTCCAGCGCTCGGAGGGTGAGGCGGAAGAGGCCCCCCAGATAGAGGAGCATCACCGACAGGGAGAGGGCCAGCACCGCCACCCCGCCCAGCCCCTTGAGGGGGAGCCCCAGGAAGTACAGGGGGAGCCTGGGCGCCAGCCTACCGGCGATGCCCAGGGAGAGGTCCAGGAGAACCGTGGCCGCGAGGACAGGCGCGGCGATGCCCAGGGCCACCGCCAGCAGCTCGGAGCCGAGGTAGACCACCAGGGGAGCTACCCGGGCGGGGGCGTCCGGCGCCAGGGCGGTCGAGACCGGGAGGCTCCTGTAGCTGTGAGCAACGGCGCTGAGCACCAGCAGGTGCCCGTCCACCATCAGAAAGAGCACCACCCCCAGCAGCAGGAGAAACCCCCCGGTGGGCGACGTGCGCACCCCGGTGGGCGCTGCCATGAGCTCTGCCATGCGGGCTCCCCGGGCGGAGTCCACCAGCCTCCCGGCGGCCTCCAGGGCGAGGAAGGGGATCGCCACCACCAGCCCCAGCACAGAGCCTATGAGCACCTCTCGTACCACGAGCAGCGCCAGGGCCATGCCGCTGTCGGGCAGGGGGCCGGCCGCCGATTGGGCGGCGCCGTACACCAGCAGGGAGAGGGCCCCGCCCAGCCCCAGACGTGCGGAGGCGGGCATGGAGCGGGCGGCAAAAATGGGGGCCAGCACCGTGAGCGGGATCCAGCGGGCCAGCACCAGGAAGAAGATCCCCACGTGCCGCTGTAGGTCCACTCCGGTGAGCAGCTCTGAAAGCAGCTCCCTCACGGGCCCCCCATCAGGCCCACCTTCGCAATTGCGACCATGAGGGCCTCGGTGAAGCGCAGGAGCTGGCCGCCCATGAAGGGGCCGGCAACGAGCAGGGCCACGGTCACCGCCACAATCTTGGCAACCTGGCCCAGGGTCTGCTCCTGGATCTGCGTGGCCGCCTGGAGAATCCCCACGAGCAGGCCCACGGTCACGGCGGCGAGCACCGGCGGAGCGCTGCACACGAGCACCAGCAGCAGAGCCTCTCGGGCCACGCGCAGGATGGCGTCCTCCATTCCCACTTCCTACAGGTACCCGGCCACCAGGCCGCGGGCTAGCAGGTGCCATCCGTCCACCAGCACGAACAGCAGGAACTTGAACGGCATGGATATGGTGGAAGGGGAGAGCATGTGCATTCCCAGGGCGAGCAGGATGTTCCCCACCACCAGGTCGATGACGAGAAAGGGCACGAAGAGAAAGAAGCCGATGATGAATGCCTCCTTGAGCTCGCTTGTGAGGAAGGCGGGCACGAGCACCAGGAAGTCGTCGGCGTGGATGGAGGCGCGGTCTCTGGGCTCGTGCAGGCGCCTGGCCAGGGCGAGGAAGGTGGCGCGATCCCGGGCATGGGCGTGCCTTTTCAAGAACGCTCGCAGAGGGGCGGAGCCCCTCCTCACCACCTCCACGTAGGCGGCCACCTGCTCGGAGGTGGAGCCCCCTCCCTCCCTGATGGCGTTCACCTGGGGCCTGGTCACACGGACGGTCTTTCTGGCCACCGGGGCCATGACATAGGCCGACAGCACGAAGGCCAGGCCGGTGATGACCATCGTAGGCGGAACCTGGGGCGTGCCCAGGGCGGACCGCAGCACGCTCAGCACCACGGCCACCTTCACGAAGCTCGTGAGCATGACCACCGCGAAGCCCAACAGCGACAGGGCCGCGACCACCACCACTGCCAGAAGGGGGCTCTCCAGGAGCCGGTCGGCGGTGGGAGCCAGGGCGGGCAGGGGCACCAGGGCGGGCAGGGGCACCAGGGCGGGCAGGGGCACCAGGGCGGGGGCTGAGGTCTGCTCACTCATGGGCTTCGTTCTCGCTGTCGCCGGGCCCGCGGCCGCTGCCAGCGACCTCGCAGCCGCCAGAGGCTGTGGGCCTGTCTTTGGGCCGGGCCCTCGGGGGAATGGTCTCTGGCTCGACTCTCCTTTTGGCCACGGCCTCACGTAGAACCTCGGCGAAGCTACGTCGAGGACGTTCCGCGCGCAGCAGCTCCAGGCGAGCGACCTGCTCTGGCTCCAGCTCGGCCAGCAGTGTCACCGAGCCCTCGGCCGAGCCCAGCAGCAGGTATCGACCGTGTACCCTCACAAGCACGATGGATCGCCTGCTCTCCAAAGGGAGCCGGTCCACCACCTCCATCTCATCGCTGTGGGGGCGCCCTGGCAGCAGGCGGCGCAGGCCCCAGCGCAGAAAGGCCCAGGCGAGGGCCACCACCACGACCAGGGCGATGACCGTCTTTATCAGCAGTGCGCCGTAGCTGGGCAGATCTGACGAGGGCAGCGGTGAGGCATCCACCAGCCCACGGCAAAGCAGCCACATGGAGCTCGACCCAAGCATGACGACACCGGAGACTAGGCGCACCCCCCGTCGCCTGTCAACGTCACCGGAGGGGCCGTCATGGAGGCGAGCCACCCGGGGGAGGCAGCTACCGGATGATGCCGTAGATCTTGTTTATCTTGCGGTTGGCAGAGGAGAAGCGGCCGTCGTTGTACGCGGTGGTCACCTGGACGAACAGCTTGTTGACCTTCTCTCGCCTGGCCGAGGAGAGCTTCTTTTTCCGGACATAGGCCGCCAGGCGGCCCATCTTGGCGCCCACGAAGGCCCGGTCGATCTTGATGGAGCGGAGGGTAGAGCGGAGCGAATCGGCGGCGATCTTGGCCCTGGTGTACTCTTTTTTCCGAATGAACTTCTTGATGTTTCGGATCAGCCTGCCAAAGCCCGAGGGGAGGTCGGAGATCCTGATCCCCTTCCTGGCCATTGTGGACATGGCCCGGGCGTAGGCCTTCTTGGCGTCCGCCTTGGAGTAGCTGCCTCCGCCCCCGCTCGATGGGACAGAGGGAGCCGCGATGGTGGTGACCAAGGTCGTGGTGGCGCATTTTTTCGCCTTGTACTCGACCAGCTTGCGGTACTGGTCGTTGAGGGCCTTCTCTCGCTGGGCCACGGCCCTCTCCCGACGCGCCACCGCCTTCTCCCTGAGGGCCACGCCGTGCTCCCGCGCGCGCACGCTGGCGGTGGAGTCGCCTCCCCCACCGGTGCTGGCAGAGAGGGCCGCCGTGGCTCTTGCGTAGAACTGCTCTTGACGGCGCAGGGCGGCCACGATCCGGTCGTTCACCTGGGCCTCCGCCTTGCGCAGGGCCATCTCCTTCTTCTTGAGGGCGAGCTCCTCCTTTGCCAGCTTTGCGTGGCCCTCGATGTCGTCCTTTGCCAGCTTGGCTCTACGGGCGTTGAGGGCCTTGCGGGCGGCCAGGATCTGCTCCCGACTG
>JAJRWW010000583.1 GCA_024276595.1 Myxococcota bacterium | reverse complement strand
GCTGGTCGCCGTGCTCACGGTCAAGGGCCCGAAGGGCTCCTCGGTCCTCATCGATGGCAAGCCCTTGGGGGCGGCGCCCGTGGAGGTGGTGATCGCCCCCGGGGCTCACGTCATCCTCGTGGTCAAGGGCCGGGTGAGGCTGGGGCGGCGGACCATCAGGCTCCAGGCCGGCGGGACGGAGACGGTCACGGTGCTCATGCCAATCCCGCCGGCTCCACCCCGAAAGGGCGCTGCCCGGGCGAGGCCCCTTCCCCGGCGCCCAGGCCCGCCAGGGCCAGGGCGTCTCGCAGTTGGTGGCCCTCGAGGGGCTGGGACCCGACCCAAGGCGGAGCCCACGCGGGGCAGCAGGGGGTTGCCCATGGGTTACGCCCTGGCCGCCGCCGCCGTGAGCCTCGCCGCCATCTTGGCCGCCGCCGGAACCGGTGTCGCCGCCCTCAGGCTCAACAGGCGGTTTCATGACAACGGCTCAGAGGCGGCGAGGACGGACGGAATGCTGCTCCAGGACGCCACAAACGGGCTGTGGGGGGTGGCCGCTGCTGCCGGGGTCACCGCGGTGGTACTGGCCATCTTCACCCGCTGGAAGAGCCCGGCGCGGGAGCGACGGCGGGTGCGACTGGTGCTGCTCCCTTCGGTGGGCGGAGGGTCTGTCACCGCCATGGGCCGGTTTTGAGATCCAGGTCCTTTCCGAGATCAGGGATCCCAGAGCCGTGCATCCGGGGCGATGCTGACCGCCCGGATGCTGAAAAACCATTATTGTTTTCGCGCAGA
Source organism: Myxococcota bacterium (assembly GCA_024276595.1). Lineage (GTDB taxonomy): Bacteria > Myxococcota_A > Polyangia > HGW-17 > JAJRWW01 > JAJRWW01. Next base: position 21,268 of record JAJRWW010000583.1, on the reverse strand, counting down.
TCAGGGTGGTTGGGGTGGCCGAGGGATCGCTGCCTTTGCGTTGACGTCAAGGAGCTTGCGCCCTTTTTCGCACAGGGAGCGATGATTTTTATACGCTTTTGGTCTCCATTTGGAGTATTACTCACGGATCTCGTGGATTGTCCGGCGGCCCACGGTGGGCCCCTGCGACGGATCCCCTCGACCTGATCGGGTGGCGGCCATCTTCGACTTTGAGGACATTTCATCGCCGGACGAGCTCCGGACGTTGATCGACTCCGGGCGTCTCCAGGGATATCTCACCCATGAGGCGGTGCACCGGGCCATGCCCGACAGCCTCTCGCTGGAGGAGACCCACCAGTGGCTCTCGGCGGTGTCCGGCGCGGGTATCACCCTCGTGGACCGGCCCCCGCTCCCTGGCGCCATGCCGGTGAGCGGACGGGGGAGCGCCAACGACAACGGCTCCGGCCCCGGAGAGGATCCGGTGCGCGCCTACCTGAGGCGCATGTCCGCCCGGGCGCTGCTCACGCGGGAGGGAGAGGTGGAGCTGGCCGCGCGCATAGAGCTGGGCAAGGGCCGCCTGGCCAGGGCGGTGCTGGGAGCTCCGCTGGCTCTGACGATGGTTGTAGACCTGGGGGACCGGCTGCGCACGGGCACGCTCTCTGGCCGGGAGGTGACCAGGCACTTCGTGCGTCAGGCGGGCGAGACCGACTGCCTGCAGCAAGAGCGAGTGCTGGGGGAGATCCATCGCGCCCGGCGCCTGGAATGGCGCCTCTCTCAGACCAGGCAGCGGGCGGCCTCCAGAAATGGTCGAGGCAAGGACCTGGTGGCAGCGGCCGAGCGGCGCCTCACCGAGCAGCTCCAGTCCCTGGCCATGACCGACGCGGGGATCGAGCGCATAGCCTTGAGGCTGCTTTCGCTGCTGGCCAGGGCCGAGGACGCCCTGGGCGCCTGTGGGGGCCTGGAGCAGGCCACCGGGCTGTCCATGGCGGACCTGCGGAGGCTGCTCCGGGAGAGCAGGGGCGACCGCCGGGCGGAGCGGCGGGTGGCGCGGCGGCTGGGTCTGCGCTGGAGCGAGCTCGTGGAGGCCGCTGCCGAGGCGACCCGGGCCAGGGCGGTGGTGCGGCAGGTGGAGCGGGAGGCGCGCATGTCCCTCTCCTCCCTGCGGTGCCTGTGCGAAGAGATCCAAGATGCGCGCTGCCTGGCGGAGACGGCCCGACGCGAGCTCGTGGAGGCCAACCTGCGCCTCGTGGTGTACATCGCCAAGAAGTACAGAAACCGCGGGCTGCAGTTTCTCGACCTCATTCAGGAGGGGAACATCGGCCTCATCCGCGCCGTGGAGAAGTTCGATCACCGCCGCGGCTTCAAGTTCGCAACCTACGCCACATGGTGGATCCGGCAGGCCATCACCCGGGCCATTGCCGATCAGTCACGAACCATTCGCACCCCGGTTCACGCCGCTGACGCCCTCAAGAAGATGGCCTACCACCGAAACACCTTGAGCCAGGAGCTGGGGCGCGAGCCCGACGCCCTGGAGCTGGCGGCGCGCATGGAGACAAATCGCGAGCGAGTGGACTGGCTCCTGGAGCTGACCCGGGAGCCCATCTCCCTGGACGGCCCGGTGGCCGAGACCCAGGATCGCCGGCTGGTGGATGCCCTGCCCGACCCCACGGCCAGCGCCCCGGACGAGGGATGTCTTGCAAGCAATCTCTCCACGGAGGTGCGGCGGGCCTTGGCAGGGCTCTCCCCCAGGGAGGAGCGAGTGCTCAGGCTGCGCTTCGGCATAGGCGACGACACCCCGCGTACCCTGGAAGAGATCGGCAGGGTCTTTGGTGTGACCCGGGAGCGGATCCGCCAGATCGAGGCCAAGGCCCTCGGCAAGCTCCGCCAGCAGCCCGAGTCGGCCAACCTGCGCACCCTCTTCGAGTGAGCCCCTGGTGGCTGCCTGCTTCAAAAATGAGCACCTCCTGGCTCGATGGCACGACTTTTCTTGATTTTTGTTCCCAGGCGTTTTATCAACTCTTGTCAACATTAGCGGCCCCGGTTCAGAAGATCCGTGGAAAGTGGCCGGTGTAGGTGGTCTGCCCATCCCTCCCGTAGCTAGCCAGGAGCGCAAGATTATCGCCATGTGGCGCGAGCCGTAGGGGGCGCAGTGAGCCCTCAGCCGAGTACCTCTGGAAAACACATACCGTCAATGGACTGCAAGCGCTCCGCCCTGGCGGGGCAACGTGGAAGCCGTCGCTGGGCCCGAGTTGCGACGGTCATTCCCAGGACCGACTCGGGCAGGAAGCATCGAATCGATGAGATTGTACGTAGGAAACCTCCCCTTCTCCACCGACGAGCACCAGCTCCGCACCCTGTTCGAGGAGCACGGCCCGGTCGACTCGGTGGCCATCATCACGGATCGTGAGACCGGCCGGAGCCGCGGTTTCGGCTTCGTGGAGATGGCCGACGACGTGGGTCGTACCGCCATGGAGGCGCTGGACAACCACATGCTCGACGGTCGCAACCTGAAGGTCAATGAGGCTCGACCGCGCCCCGACCGCGGTGGACGCGGTGGAGGCGGCGGCCGTTACGACCGCTGGTAGGGTGGCTGGCGGGTCGCCACTCGGCGGCTCGCCCAGGGGGGCGCTCCCGGCGGCGCCAGGACTTTCCTGGTTCCGGCCAGGCCGGGTCAGGGGCTGCCTCCTGAGCTGGTGCGTCTTTTTTGGAGCCTGCGTCCCACCAGGAGCGCCAGCAGCCCCAGCAGCGCCAGCAGCGCCGCCACGGACAGACGGATCCAGCTCAACCCGGAGCCCGTGGCGGCGTTGGCGCCCCGGCGCCAGGCCCTGGGAGCAGGTCGGACAGGGAGGGGGTGGCTGTCTGTCAATGTGACGAAGCGGTCCGGCTCGCCAGCGGCTCCCTTCCTCTTGATGTACTTGAAGCTGTCTATGATGGAGCCCCCCGGACGCAGGGCCGTGTACTCTACCTCTTGGCCGTGCACCGCCACCCGCACGAAGTGAGTGGTGGACTCGAACCAGGCAGTGTAGGCGTTGATCCTCCTCCGCGGGTAGAGGGGCGCGCCACACCCGCCGCTGATGATGTACCGGAGCCCGTCCGCCTCGCCCCGCTCGTAGACGTGATCGTGACCGGCGAAGACGGCGTCCACTCCGTACTTGGTGAAGAGGCGCGGAAGGCCGGCGATCTGTGCGTCCTCGTTCTCCCCGTGGATCCCGGATGCGTAGGGGCTGTGGTGGAGAAAGACGAAGATGTGGGCTATGGCCGAGCTGGATGCCGCCGCCTCGAGCTGTGTCCGGGCCCAGCTCGTCTGGGCGGTGCCCACGAAGCTGGAGTTGGAGTCCAGCACCAGGAACAATGAGTTCCCGTGCACGAAGGAGTAGGTCACCCCCCGGTTGGGCCCATTTTGGGGCACGGAGAAGTAGCGCCTGAAGGCGGCCAGCCCTCTCGTCCAGGAGGAGTAGAGCTCGTGGTTGCCCAGCACCGGGTACATGGGAAGCTGGCGCAGCAGGGGTCGCTCCACTTTGAAGAACTGGTACCAGAGGCGGGTCTTGGTGCCGTCGGCCACCAGGTCACCCGTGTTCACCGCGAAGGCGGCCTGCTCCTCCAGCATGGCCTCCACGACCGCTTTGTGCAGGTCCGGGCGGGATCGGCAGTCCCCGTACACCAGGAAGGTGAATGGCTCCTTGGCGTCGCCAGCCGTGCCAAAGGAGCCGCTGTGCCAGCGCCCCCGGCAGTCCGAGACGTGGTACTGGTAGCGGACAGAGGGCTTCAAACCCACGAAGCGAGCCCGGTGGAGCATTCGTGCAGAGCCCTTCTCCCGCAGCGAAAGCTCTGGCAGCTTTGTCCCCACCGGGCGGACGCGAGCCTCTGCGAGACAGTCCCCGTCGGTGGCCCAGAGGAGGCTGGCGCTGGTTCTGTCCACGTTCTGCACAACCGGGCCCAGAGCCAGCGGTCTCCTGGCGTTGGCCGGAGCGGCGCAGGCGCTGTCGGCCAAGGGCGCCAGGAGCGTCGCCAGGAGCGCGGCCAGGAGCGCGGCACAGCGCGGGTGTGATCCTGCTGGGGAGCTCATGGCGGGGTCAGTCCGCCTGCTCCTTGAGATAGTAGGCGATGGCCTCCTCGGCGCTGGCGCGGCTGTAACCCAGGCGCGAGGTAAGGCTCTCGATGGTCCGCTCGGCCACCTCCCGCCGCCGCCCAAGGAGCTGCTCAGGGCGGTCGCCCAGCAGGAGGAGGGTATCCTCCAGAGCCTCGGTGAGGGTGCGGCGGCGGTCCTCGAAGAGGGCCTGAGCAATCTTGGCGCGCTCTGGGGCAAAGATCTCATCCAGGTCTGGAGCCAGGTCCTTGTGCTCCATTGCCCAGGAGGCGATGCGAGCCATGACGTCCTGCCGAAAGGCCTCGTGGTCCTCGATGTCCAGCAGGTCCTCGGTCTCCTCCATGAGCTCATCGCTGGCAGGCTCCATGTCGCCAGTGACCGGGTTTCGCATCTGCTCGCCCTTGGTCCAGTGGGAGACGTGGTCCACATAGCGCTGCAGCATGTTGCCGATCTGACCGGGGGGGAACAGGCCCACCGCGTCCCAGAGGTCGCCCTGGAGCCGGCCGAAGTACCACTGGCGCACCTGGCTGAGGGCCTCGGACGCGTCGTCGTATCCGCCCGGCCGGGGGGAGCGCTTGAGGTACGGGAAGATCTCTCGCATCTGGATCAGCTCCTCGAGCTCCTTGAGCACGGCCAGGGGCGAGAGGAACCCTCGCAGGGGATCCTCGGCGGCGTTGAGCAGGGCCACGCGGACCTCCCTGGGACTGGCGCCCGTGTAGCCCTCGTACTCGTCGGAGTGGTCGCCCTCGGCCGCGAGCCGCTCCACGGCGCCTCGCAGGAGCTTGGCCGCCTCGCCCTCAACCCCCGCTGGCACTGCGCCATCCGCGTACAGCTCGGCCTTCTCCAGCGCCAGGAGCCTGTCGATGGGGGTGCGGATAATGTCCGGATGGCCGTTGCTGGAGGGCTTCTGGAGCCGGGTGAGCACCGCCCAGAGGGCGGCGAGCTCCACCGCGTGAGGTGCCACGTGCAGATCCCGTCGGGCGATCTGCTGCTTGTAGATCTCCGTCTCGGCTCGGTAGTCGAGCAGGTAGCCGACGCGCACGAGCTCCAGCCGTCCCTTGAACGAGGGGAAGTCCGGGATCTCTCGGAAGGCCTGCAGGTGCAGGTCGTTGGAGGAGCCCATGAAGACCTCGTCCAGGTACAGGATTGCGTTCTCCAGGCCCACTCGACCCAGCTCCACCGTGTTGATGAGGTACTTGAAGCTCTCCAGGGGGCGCTTGAGCAGGTCCGAGAACTCGATTATCCCGCGGTTTGCGTCCACCAGCTCTCCGGAGTAGCGGAAAAGAGCCGTGGTGCGCAGGGCCGGCGGAAGGGCCTCTATGGAGCGGTCCACGGTTATCTGCTGGGTTCGCGCGTCCACCGACAGCTTGGGCTCCACCACGATGAGGCCCGTGCGGTACCGGCGGCTCAGGAAGAAGCGCTCCACCTGTACGTGCCGCAGCACCGCGTGGAAGTCCCCGTGGTACAAGGTCAGCAGGGCGTCGAAGACCATGCGGTTTCTGTGGCTGAGCTCTCCGAAGCGCAGGCTGTCGGGGGGAGGAGCCTGCACCCCGCTGGTGGCGAGCATCTGCTCCATGAGCTTGCCCCGGCGGGACTTGGGGATGAGCAGCATGGGGTGGTCGCGCAGCTCGTCCGGGAGTCGGGCGTCCACGAGGTCCTGGGGCAGGTGGGCAAAGCTCTCCAGCCGGTCGTCGCCAGCCTTGCGGCCGAAGCCGATGCTGCCCTTGGAGCTCGTGTCCGAGGGGAAGACCCAGTTGAAGCGGTAGAGCGCGCCCTCGTCCGTGGTGGAGTAATGCTCCAGGCCCCTGGCTATGGCTGCCACGCAGGTGGACTTGGCGCTGCCGTTGGGGCCGTGCAGGAGGATCAGCTTGTTGGGCCGCCCCTGGCGCACAAAGGCCCCAAGGATGCGGTAGATGGCGTTCTGCACGTCCTCCTGACCGGCGAGGCGATCCCTGCCCCCGGCGAACTCGCAGTCAAAGAGCCGAAAGCGCCTGGTGAGGCCCCGCGGCTGTCGGACCTCGTAGGTGCCGAAATGGTCGAAGGTGTCCCGCAGGTACTGGGCTGCGTCTCGAAGATGCTGAGCGGGGCGCTCGGCCACCAGCCGGAAGTACTCCTCGAAGGAGAGAACGCTCCGCTTGAGCTGGAACTCGAAGTGGAGGTCCTCGCCCACCTGCACGAGGCTGTGGGTGGCGTCCTGGTGGGCAGAGCTGCTCTCGGAGTCGCTCACTTGACCGCGCTCTCCCAGGAGACGCACAGGTCGTCCTTGTTCATGCACTGCTTGGGTGTGCACACCGAGAAGTCCAGGACCCCCTGGAGGACCTTCTTGCCCGCCTCCGAGCCGGTGTACTTGACAACGAACTTCATGCCCTTCTTGTCCCGCCGGGCGGCCTGGTCGTTGCCGTAGGCGCTCCGCCCGGGCTTTATCCCGGAGGAGATGCGCTTGAGCGCCAGCTCGTGGTCGTACTTCAGGTTGATCTTGTATCCGCCCTTTGGAGTTATGGTGATCACGGCCTGCGTGACCTTGCCCAGGCTGGCCTCGGCCGGGGCTGTGACGGTCACCTCGTACTCCTTGGTGGAGAAGCTCTGGCCTGGTCGCGCTGCGTCATTTTTGCACGCGGCCGCGGCGCCGGGGAGGTTGACCACCCTGGGGGCGGATGCCCGAGGGGGGTCTGGGTTCGCCATCGGCGAAGGAGCTGGCTCTCCTCCCGACCTGGGGGCGGGCTTTGGATCCTTGCCGCAGCAGGTCAGGGCAAGAAAAAGAGCCGCAGACAGTGGCATGAGCTTGTACATGGCGTGGACCTCTCCATTCGACCACGAGGCGAGCCGATGCGCTGGTCACCGGATGCACGGAGGGCTCGCTGGTGGTCATTTTCCAGCATTCCAAGCGCCTGTCTATCATACCGCCCAAACCCATGCAAACCAGCGGTTTGTCGCAGTGGTTGTACAGGGGAATCCGGCGGGATTCATCGGTGGCCGCCGTCTGAAACAACCGCTATACTGTGTGCCTGAGAGCTCTCGAGCGACGGGGCCCCACCCGGGAAATGCTCCGCATCGCAAGCAAGGGCTTGGGCTATCGAAGGAGGCTCTGCTTGCAGTACTGTCCCACCTGCAATCGCCAGTACGAGGGGGACGACTTCGTCAAGTGTCCCTACGACGGCTCCAACCTCTCACCAGTGGACCAGGCTGGCACCGACCCGCTCATCGGCACTCGGTTCGGAGACGCCTATCAGGTCGTCAGGATCATCGGTGAGGGGGGCATGGGGAGGGTGTACGAGGCCCGCCACGTGAGGCTCTCGAAGCGGTACGCGGTGAAGATCCTGCACCCACAGTATAACAGCAACGAGCAGACCATCGCCCGGTTCAGGCGCGAGGCGGAGGCGGCGAGCGCCATCGGCCACGAGAACATCCTGGATGTGATCGACTTCAACTCCACCCCGGAGGGGGTGTACTACATCGTCACCGAGTACCTGGAGGGACGGAGCCTCGCCCGGGCCTTTGCCGAGGACGGGATCATGAAGGTGCCACGAGCTTTGAGCATCCTGCACCAGTGCGCGCGGGCCCTCAAGGCGGCACACGCCCACGAGATCGTTCACAGGGACCTCAAGCCCGAGAACATCTTCCTGGTCTCCCGCTTCGAGACGGATGACTTTGTGAAGGTCCTCGACTTTGGCATCTCCAAGGTGCGCAGCGGCGAGGACCGCCTGACCCAGGCGGGACAGATAATCGGCACCCCCCACTACATGTCTCCTGAGCAGGCCCAGGGGGAGCTGAACCTGGATCACCGGTCGGACGTCTACTCCCTCGGTGCGATAATGTACGAGATGTTCACCGCTCGCCTGCCTTTCGAGGCCGGATCCGTGCAGCAGATCCTGGTGCAGCTCCTGACCGAGGAGCCAGCGCCTCCTCGCGCCCACAAGCCGGATCTTCCGGAGGACGTGGAGGCGGTCATTCTCAAGTGCATGGCCAAGGATCCCGCCAAGCGCTACCAGACCATGGCGGAGCTGGACCAGGCCATCGGTGTCCTTTACAGCCACCACGTCGGGGGCGCAATCAGCACCCCGGCGTCCACCGCTGGCCTCCAGGCAACCGGGGAGCAACCCGCCCGGCCCGGCGCCGAAAGTGCCCTCTCCACTGGCCCATCCATGGCGACTGGAGGGGGGGCGCCACCTGGCCCCGGTCTGGGGCCCGCGTCCAGCCCCGGTCTGGGGCCCGCGTCCAGCCCCGGTCTGGGGCCCGCGTCCAGCCCCGGTCTGGGGCCCGCGTCCAGCCCCGGGCTCCCCGCGGGCTCTGTCACCGGAGGCTGGGGAGCCGCCGGGAGCAGGAGCACCCCCGACCCCGTCGGCCAGCACATCGAGGTGCAGGGGTCGCGCAAGGGCGGCGCGCTGGTCGCCGTCCTTGGGTTGCTGCTGGCCCTCGCGGTGGGGGGAGGCGCGCTGTGGTACTTCGTCCTGAGGGACAGGCCCTCCGGGCCCGACGTCGCCCATGGGCGGGACGACGGCTCGGGCCCCAGGGGAGGCTCCCACGGGATGCGCCCCGCGCAGGGGATGCGGCAGCGGGCCATGGCGCCATCGGCGGTGGTGCCTCCCGCCATGAGGCCCGGTGGCAGGGTCGTGGCGGAACGGCCAGCTCCATTGCGCCCCGGGCCGAGGTCGTCACCCGGCGAGATGCTGCTCATCAAAGGTGGCACCTTCACCATGGGGCGAAAGGGCGGCTCCGACCGGGAGGGGCCTCCCCAGGAAGGCGTGAAGGTGGAGGACTTCCTCCTGGACGTCGCGGAGGTGAGCTGCGGGGACTACGCCCGCTACCTGGCCGGTCCTGGGAAAGGCGCGCGCTCGCCCTGGGATGGGTCCCGCAGGCCAAAGGAGAGCCAGCGCAGCCTGCCCGTGACCCAGGTCACCTGGAGGGAGGCCAAGGCCTACTGCGAGGCCCTGGGCAAGCGGCTGCCCACCGAGAAGGAGTGGGAGTATGCGGCCCGCGGCCCATCCCACAAGCGCCTCTACCCATGGGGCGACAGGTTCGATGCGTCCAAGGTGGTCTCCAGCGTGTTGCGGCCGGCGGAGCTCGAGCCTGTGCGGGCCGGATCCCCGGTGGGCGGGCTGTACCACATGCTGGGAAACGCCTGGGAGTGGGTGGCCGACCGCTACAGGCCCTACCCGGGCTCCAAGGCCAAGAGGGCATTTGGAACGCAGTACGTGATCCGGGGAGGAGGCGCCGAGTCCAAGAGGCCCAAGGAGCTGACGGCCACCTGGCGGGAGTTCAACTATGGGCACCGAAACCCCAGGACCAAGAAGCTGGCGGTGTATCGGTTCCTGGGGTTTCGGTGTGCACGCAGCCCAAGGAAATGATCCGGGGCCAGGCTTCGCTGGCCCTGTCTGCAGGAGAGAAGATGAGCAGGTCAAAGTTGCGATGGATTGGTGCGGTTGTGGCCGCACTCTTGGGTGTGGTGCTCGCGGCAGAGCCCACAGCCTGGGCGGGCCCAGGCTCGGGCGATGAGGTGGGTGGCAAGCAGCCTGACAAGAGGCTGCTTCAGCGCATGTGGCGTTTTTCCAGAGCTCGGCGTGCTCAGCTCAGGCGGATCCGGGAGCTCGAGGCCAAGATAGCGCTGCTGCAAAAGGCCGTGCCCAAGCTGCAGTCGGCGGCCATGCGAGAGGCGGACTGGCAGCGGCGGTGGTCTCTGAGCTACCAGCGCCGCCGCGCCGCGTTCCTGGGTCGCTGGCGTGTGCTGGTGCGGCTGCTGGGCAAGGCGCCTGCGAGGCTCCACACCGACCGCTATGCAGGCTTTGGCCTCACCGCCGCCTACACCGCCGACACCTCCACCTGGACCAAGCGGCTGCGGCGCAGAAACATGGCCGACGGAGACGACTTCTACCTGTACGCGGCATTCCAGGTGCCCAAGCACCTGGTGGGAAAGAAGTACTACGCCATCGACTGGTCCATCGACGGCTACGACTTCAACGGCAGGCTCCAGAACCTCTACCGGCACTTCGCCTACAGGAGCGGCTACCAGAAGTTCCGCTACCAAAAGACCATCTTCAGGCGCAGGATCACCGGGCTCGGGCTCACCCCGGGGTGGTACTACGTCAAGGGCACCCTGAAGGTGTATCACACAAGCTGGCTTCGCCGTGACTTCTACAGCGCGGTTCGAATCACGAGGGTAAACCCCAAGATAAGCGCTCCCCCCCCGCGGTGGTACAGGTACACGCGCCCCGCCGTCATCAAGATCGCCAGGCTCTCCGTGAAGTCTCGGGGTGCTCCCCGGGGGCAGATCAACCCCAAGAACGTCTACATCCGTGGCCGGTACGAGGTGAGCAAGGACTACGTGGGGCCGGACAAGCAGCTCCTGGTGGGAGCCAGCCTCTACTACCTGGGGCGTAGCACGAAGATCGGCTTGGGCCGGCGTCCCATGCGCACCGCCTTTCGTTTTCGCCAGAAGCTGCGCCGGCGCAGGGGCACCTTTGGAAGCGCGGACACCACCCGGATCAAGGGCCTGGACGATGGGCTTGGACCGGGCAACTACATGCTCAGGACCTGGATAATGGTCAGCAACAGCAGCTACCAGAACTACTGGGCCTACGAGGACAAGCCCTTCACGATCAAGCCGCTGCGCCGGCTCCCGACGGGAGGACGAGGATGATCACAGCCAGAAAGACAGGGCTCCTTCTCCTGGTCGCTGCAGCCAGTGGGCTGGTCTTCGCCAGTGGGGCCCGGGCGGGATCCAGGGACAAGAAGATCCGGCGGCTGGAGAAGAAGCTCAAGGAGCTGCAGCGCACCATGCGCAGGGCCATGGAGTTTCGTGCCAAGTACGCCACCTTGCGTGCGGACAGCTCTTTCCTCGACCGCCTCCTAAGGCAGGACATGGGTCTGCTCTCCAGGTTCCAGCATCGGCTCAACGACCCGGTGACCATGGACGACGCGTTTCTCTCCTGGGTAAAAAAGAACCCTGCCAAGGCCAGGCGGGAGCGGGGCAGGTACAGCTCCCTGTCCACCTACCTGTGGCTGAGCTGCCGCTTTGGCCTCAAGGCGGTCAAGGCGCGACAGTACTACACGATCCGGATCGACATCGTGGATGCCAGGTCGGGTGTTCGCATCTTCCAGAGCCTCAAGCCGCTTCAGCGGCGCATCAGCAAGATGCGAGACTCCATCGTTGTGCCCATTGGAGGCCTGAGAATCGCCGAGGGCAGCTACAAGATGCGCGTGGTGGTCGAGGTGGGCACCGGCAGCGCCCGGAAGACCCTGCGGTTCCGCTACAGGCGCCTGCGGCGCCACAGGCCCCTGCCTCGTCCATAGGTAGGTCCAGGGATGGGAAGGATGGGCAGAGCCGGCGCGAGCCCGGGTGGTCAGGCTGGCCAGACCACCGAGAGCACCCACACCAGGAGGGTGAGCGCCAGCCCGCCGCCAACGATAACCACCGAGCTGGCGATCCAGTCGTGCAGCCCGAGCTCGTTTCTGAGATAGCTCGGGAGCTTGTTGATTCCGCGGGCGGGCTTCTCCTCCGAGCCCTTCTTCAGCTTCCCGCGCCTGCTAGCCTCGGAGCCTGTCTTCTTGCTGTCGGTAGCCATGGTGGCAGAAGATAGCTCCGAGCTCTGAACCTGTCCAGCCCTATCAACCCCGTGAAACCATGTGGGCCTTGGCAGTGGCTCCAGGTGATCCTCGATCCCGAAATGGGCTCAGAAGCGTACCAGCTCGCGCAGGCGCTCCATTCTGCGCTCGAAGGCCTCCCGATCAGCGGCCAGGAGCCCTTCGAGGCTGAAATGTGCCACGTTGAAGCTGGCAGCGGCGATGCCGTAGGCGACCCCTCGCCGTAGGGCTGGGCCGTCCACCTCCTGCACCGAGTCCAGCCACCCCAGCATCCCCCCGGCGAAGGTGTCACCCGCCCCGGTGGGATCCACAACCGTCTCCAGCGGGAGGGCTGGCAGGGCGAACACCTCATCACCGGAAAAGAGCAGGGCGCCGTGCTCGCCCCGCTTGATCACCAGGTGCCTGGGGCCCATGGCCATGATCCCCTGGGCGGCTCGCACCAGGTTGTGCTCCCCAGACAGCAGGCGGGCCTCCTCGTCGTTTATGGTGAGCAGGTGAACCATGGAGAGGGTGCGGGCGAGGGCCTTGGGCTCCCCGTTTATCCAAAAGTCCATGGTGTCGCAGCCAATGAGGCGCGGATCGTCCATCTGTCGGCACACGTCAGCTTGCAGCTCCGGGTGGATGTTGGCCAAAAAGAGAGTCCTGGCCGCGCGAAAGGCCACGGGCAGATCCGGGGAGAAGCCTGCGAAGACCCCCAGCTCGGTGGCCAGCGACTCCCTGCTGGAGTAGTCCTCCGAGTAGCGGCCGTGCCAGTGAAAGGTCCTCCCTGGTGATCGCTGCAGCCCGGCCATGTCCACGCCCCTGCTGGCCAGGGTCTGCTCGTGCTCCTCGGGGAAATCATCCCCGACGACCCCCACCAGCTTCACGTCCGTGAGCTCTGCGGCAGCCACGGAGAAGAAACAGGCCGCTCCGCCGAGCACCCGCTCTCGGGTACCCATCACGGTCTCGACTGTGTCCAGGGCGACGCTGCCCACAACTACCAGTGACATGAAAACAGCTCCTGGGATTGCCTCTCCTCAGAGCGGGGAGGCGATGTTACCTGCGTGCATCCTGCGACGTGGGCTGAGCTTCTTGGAAGCTCGGCCCACAATGGGGCCCACGGACCTCACTGCTGCTCGTCCTCCACCTCCACGGTGGAGCGCTGTACTCTCGCCCGCATGAGCGCGGCGTCCGGATGATTCGGCTCCAGCCTGAGGGCCTGGCGGTAGGCCTCGGCGGCCTCCTTGCGCATGCCCAGCTCCCAGGCGGTGGTTCCGAGGTTGACCTGGATATGGGCGACCCTGGGCTCCAGCTTCGCCGCCTTGCGCAGGGCGTCCAGCTCCTGGTCTCGAAAGTCCATGTCGCCACTTTGGTAGTAGCGAAATCGCGCCACGATTGCAAACTCGTTGAGCAGCTCCGCCCGCCTGGGCCCGGACCTGGCAAGTCTCTCCAGGCTGGACATGGCGCACGCGTAGTCGCCCCGCTCGAAGCAGGCGGAGGCCCGCAGGCGGAGCTTCCTGGCCATGGCCCCGGAGATGGCAGGCCCCTTGCTTTTCGAGCCCCCGCAGCCCTGGGCCATCCACAACGACAGCAGCACACCCAGGGCTCTCAGCAGGGGCGGCCGACCAAAGCTGGCGCTCCTGGCAGGTGAGCACAGAAGGGGGCCCCGCTGCTGGAAGGTCCAGCGCCTGTGGACGCCTCTGTTGAGAGAGCCCACCGCGACGCTACTCCTGCCTGCCGAAGAGGGGCGCCAGGCGCTGCCGCGCCTCCTCGGAAGAGCCCTTCGGGGAGGAGAGGACGGCGTGCTCCAGCGACCGTTGACAGGGGCAGCCAGGGTCTGTCGGAGGAAGCAGATGCGCGGCCGCCCTCACCAGGCTGCGGGCATTGCCCACGTTCTGCGAGATGATCTTCAGCACCGCAGTCACATCCACGTCCCCGTGGCCCTCGTGCCAGCAGTCGTAGTCGGTGGCGAGAGCCACGGTGCAGAAGCATATCTGCGCCTCCCGGGCCATCTTGGCCTCGGTGGCGTTGGTCATCCCTATCACGTCCACCCCCCAGCTCCGGTAGAGGTTGGACTCCGCCCTGGTGGAGAACTGAGGGCCGTTGATGCAGACGTAGGTGCCGCCCTCGTGCACGGTGACTCCCACCTCCCGCGCCGCCGCCACTGCCACCCGAGCCAGGCTGGAGCACACCGGGTCGGCGAAGGAGACATGGCCCACCATGCCGTCTTCGAAAAAAGAGGGGGCCCGGCCAAAGGTGCGGTCGATGAACTGGTCCACCACGACGAAGTGGCCGGGAGCTATCTCCTCCCGCATGGAGCCCACCGCGCTGATGGCCAGCAGGCGAGTCACCCCGAGGAGCTTCATCCCGAAGATGTTTGCGCGGTAGTTGATCTCGTGTGGGGCCACCCTGTGCCCGCGTCCATGCCGGGGCAAGAAGACCAGGCGCTGGTCGCCGATCCGTCCGGTGACGTACAGGTCGGAGGGATCACCAAAAGGCGTCTCCATGCGCAGCTCCTCCACGTCCTCCAGCTCGTCGATCTCGTAAAGGCCACTGCCGCCAATGACCCCCAGCGCTTCCTTCTGTGCCATTCTCGGCTCCTTATTGCAAAGCCCGGAGGCTCCTGGCCACCGGGACCCACCCGGATCTCTCACGTCCTGCGGCCCACGTCAACGCCTCGGCGACGGAGCGCGAACAAACAGCTCTGTCACGTACACCACGCGCGAGCCCGCCGTGGATCGAGTGATACACACCCCCACACCCACGTGGGTGATGGAGGGTCGCAGCATGGCCGCCCTGTGGGCGGGGCTGCGCAAGAAGCTCTGGTGCAGCTCCCGGCCGGTGGAGGCGCTCCCCACGTTCTCTCCAACCCAAAGGGCCCGGACGCCCGCTCGTCTCACCCGATCCAGGGCAGTCCCCGTGACCGGGGAGAAGTGACGCACCTCGCTCTCCCGACACATCTCCTTGGAGTGACCACGCGCCACCCGGGTGAGGGCGGCGCTGGGCACCAGGGCCGTGAGCCCGGACCTCTTCCTGGCTCCATTTAGACGCTCCAGCAGGTCTCGCTCCACCTCCTGTGGGAGCATCCTCGTCACCGCACGGCCTCCGGAGACGGGCAGCACGAACCTCGTGGGGGGAGGCACCCCCACAAAGAGGGGGAAGTTGGCCAGCACCTCTGGCCCGCGAGGGCCCGTTCCCAGCAGCTCCACCTGGTACACCCCCCGCCCCGAGGAGAGCGGCACCAGCGCGTGGAAGGTGCCATCGGTCGCCGCAGTGAGACGGGCCCGCACCGTGGCCCCCCCTGGCCCGGTGACAACCGCGGTGGGAGAGGCGAACCCCGCCGCAAGGCTCCCTCTGAGCAGAACGGTGGCGCCCTGCACCGGGGCGCGTACCAGCGGGTCGAGGCTCAGGCTCCCCCTCAGCAGAATCACCACCACTCGCAGGCGTCCGTTTTCCAGCCGTCGCACGGCACCGCCGATGCGGTTGAGCTGCCCGGAGGAGGCGGCGAGCACCACGGGCTCTTGCAGAGACCGGAGCACCTCGGTCCCGCTGCCCAGGGTGTCGGCGAGGAGTCGTCCAGGGGGCTCCACGACCCCGTGGCCGAGCAGCACGAACCGCAGCCCGGCGCTGCCAACACGGTCCAGCCGTTGCACCCGGAGCAGCGGCCGGGCAGCAAAGCTCAGCCGGCTGTCGGGCACGAGGGTCAGCCCCTTTGCCCGCAGGGCCCGGGCGCAGCGCGCGAAGAGGGAGCGCAGCAGGGGCGGGGTGCCTCCGGGGCGCCCCGGGGCGCCATAGCTGGTGGCGGGCCTGGTGAGCAGGATCACCCCTCCGCCTGGGCTTGCCAGGGGACGAGCTGCCCCTCTCGAAAGCCGCGGGGAGCGCAGGTGTGTCTGGGCCGAGGGCGCTGGTTGCGGCGCGCAGGCCTGGAGAGCGGGTCCAACAAGCCCGAGCCACAGGAGGAAGGAGCGAAGGCTCAGAGCAGAAACTCCACGCCCGCCAGGAGCTCCAGCTTGGCGTAAAAGCCTGGATCCATGTGGTTTCGAAAAGCGGGACCCAGGGTGAAGGCCAGCTCTCCGCCCACCGAGAACCAGTTGGTGAAGTAGTATCGGGCCCCACCCCCCACGCGCAGCACAAGGGCGGCTCCATCGTTGGGGGTGTCGGCCACGATGAACGCCACACCAGCGGCCACACGCGCGAAGGGAACCACGCTCGCCCTCCAGAGCCGTATGTTGACGAACTTCATCTGGATGCCCGCCAAGAGGTCCACGCCCACGCCACCGAAGGGGTTGCAGGCAGAGCTCACCACCCGGTCCTGGAGATCTCGCTCCAGCACCTGACACTTGCCGCCCAGGGAGACCCCGCCGATGACGTCGAACCACACCAGGCGGGTGAGCTGGTAGGACCACTCCAGGTTCAGCCGGAAGCCGCCGTTGCTGGGCTCGGAGAAGCCCGCGGCCATGCCCACCCCACCGGCGATGATGTTCGGGCCCCGAGGACGGAGCAGATCCCGATCGACAGCAGGCGCTGGCCCCTCGGGTCTGGTCGGACGCGCCGGCCGAGCAGGCCTGGCCCTCCGCCTGTGGACCGGCTCCCTGGGACGCACCGGCGGGGGCGGGGGCTCTCCCCCGGGGTCCCCGGTGAAGGGGCGATCCTCTGGGTAGGTCTCCTCGGGCCGATCCCCGACGGAGCGCTCTCCGGCCGGACGATCCCCGGCGGGCGCGGCCCCGGCGGGCGCGGCCCCGGCGGGCGCGGTCCCGGCGGGCGCGGCCCTGGAGGCCGAGCCAGAGTCGAGCAGGAGCAACGCCACAGCGGCCAGTCCGGCCAGTCTAAAGAGCAGTCTCACTTCATGCCTCCTGTGGGCCTCGGAGCGCCCGTCCTGCCCGGGGCGGTCGTCTTGCCCGGCGCGGTCGTCTTGCCCGGCGCGGTCGTCTTGCCCGGCGCGGTCGTCTTGCCCGGCGCGGTCCTTGGGGAGGGTCTCCCGCTGCCCACGCCTGGACCCGCAAACACCAGATCTCCGAAGCGGTCCAGGGCGTGAAAGGTCGGCCGCAAGGGCGGCGCCCAGGCCCACGCCTCGAGGGCACCCTGGGCGGGCCGGTCGGTTCTGAAGAGGTTCATGCGCCACACCTGCCCGGGCTTCGGTGGAATGGTCAAGGGTGCCTTGCTCCTGCCCGCCACGGCGGAGAGGGGTATTGCCAGCTCCGCCTGCCAGCCCTGGTCCCTGTCGTTCCTGTTGTCCAGAGTGCCCCGGACGAGCACCTTTGCCCGAAGACCGCTCTGCCAGTCCCGCTGCGCCTGTCCGGGCCTGGGCAGGTAGGCGTCGAACAGGACCCCCAGTGGGTTTACCTGCAGCTCGATGTACTCTGCCCCGCTTCCGTCGGCGTCCAGCATCACCTCGAACGCCTGCTCGGTCCACATCTTGAGGCTGTCGGGCTCCCTCACCGTCGCCCAAACGTCGTGGTCCTCTGCGGTGAACAGGACATACAAGAACCTGTCGTCGTAAAGGAGCCTGGCCTCGGTCTTGGGCTCGAGGGGCTCGCCCTTCAGGCTGCTGCGGAATGGGCCTGTCGAGGGTGCGGACCTCCAGTCGGGCTCGTCGCCCTTGCCGTCTATGAGGATCTTGCCAGTGGCCCGTCGCACCAGGTAGCGCGGCCGAGGCGCCGCCGCCCTCCGCCCCCCGACACCCACCACGAGCCGCGCCGCAAGGATCCGGTTCTTCCCGTCGGTCTTGCCGGAGAGCACCCTCAAGCGCCGCCCTCCTCGCCAGATCCCCACGTAGATGTCCAGGGTCCTGTAGCGGGTGTTCTTTGGCAACACGATGGCGTGCCGGTCTCGGATGATCTCGCCTGGCTTCCACTTGCCCACCGGGTAGAGACCGAAGACCGGGACGTGGTCGAAGTTGCGGAAGTCGGAGAGCCTGGGCCCGTTCGTGTGCACGAAGAGCTTCCAGCCGGGAACGCTCCTTTTCACCTTCCAGTAGTGGGTCACGGTGAATGCCTTGCCCGGCACCACCGGCCCCGCCGGGGCGTCCAAACCCAGGTACAGGAGCTTGCCCTCCAGGTCCGCGTTCACCCGGTGGCTCATCCTGGTGGGAGGTGCCTTCAGGATGTTCGCCTTCACCCGCTCCTTCTCCGCCCGGGTCAGGGGGCGCCGCCCCGGGCCAGATCTGCCCGGGTCCTTCTGCACGCAGGCAGAGACAACCAGCGCCAGGCAGGCTGGCGCAAGGAAGCATGTCTTGCTCACGGTCATGCTCACGCTCCTCAGGGGCACAGGGTACTCTCAGCAAGCGGCCATTGGCAATAGCCACTGCCGCGGGCACTCGACATGGATGCTTCCCCTGGCGGGAAGCTACGCGAGCCCCTCCCGCTCCCCGGGCCCAAAGACGTGCACCTTTCCGAAGGCGCCGTCGTAGCCTGCCTCCAGGTGCACCTCGCGGGCCCGGACCCGCCGGATGGCCTCTGCCAGGAGCTCCCCACCGGCGTTCTCTATGGCGTCTGGGGGAATGGTTCGCAGGATGGCCAGCTCAGGCCCCAGGTCGTGCAGGAGGTGCTCGTAGGCCCGGACCACTCGCTTGGTGGCTGGGCCCTGGCCCAGACACTCGCCGATGATCTCCCCGAGGGGCACCAGGCTCTCGAAGGGTGCAGCGCCTGGAGCGCGGACGCCTGCGGGGCGATCCGCGAGATCCACCACCCGGCTCATCACTCCAACGGTGATCTTCTTCCCGCACAGGGGACAGATTCCGCCAAGGGATCTGGTCTGCTCAGGGGTCAGCCGCTGTCCGCAGCCACGGCACCCGTCCAGGTGGTACTTGCCCTCCTCGGGGTAGAGCTCCAGGGTGCCCCCGAAGACATCGGGTGTGCCCGCGGCGAGGGCGTCGAACACCGCGTCGTAGTCGAGCGCCGACCTGAGGACGTTGGCCTCACGCCCCAGCTTGCCTGGAGAGTGGGCGTCCGAGTTGGACACGAAGGTAAAGTCATCCAGGGCGCTCACCCGCCAGTTCATGGCGGGATCGGACGAGAGCCCCGTCTCCAGGGCGAACAGGTGCGACGTCAAGTCTCCGTAGCACGCAGCCAGGGTGTCGAACCCGCTCTTGGAGCCAAACACGCTGAACCAGGGGGTCCAGATATGTGCCGGTATGAGCTTGCCGCGCGGGTGCGACTCCAGGGTGATCTCCAGCAGGTCCCGGCTGTCGAGCCGCAGTATGGGCCGACCATCCGAGCCCAGGTTGCCGATGCGACCGAGGGCCTCCCTAAAGCGCCTCACCCCGTCCAGATCCGGGAAGTAGACCAGGTTGTGCACCTTCCGGACCTGGCCGTCCCTCTTGTAAATGGAGCTGATCTCCACCTGCAGCACGAACCGCACGTCCGCCTGGCAGGCGCCAGGCACCGATGCCCCCACCTCCACGGCCAGGTCAGGGCGCAGGGAGAAAAGACCCGTGTCACCCACTGCCACCAGGTCAGACTCGATCCGCTCCAGCCACTCCGGGTGGGTGAAGTCTCCCGTGCCCAGCAGGCCGATGCCCTTGCGTTGGGCCCACATGGCTAGGTGTGTCAGCTCGGCCTGCCGGCTCGTGGCCCTGGACAGGTACGAGTGGACGTGCAGGTCTGCGATGATCTCCTTCGGGGGCAGGGGGGGGTCGGTGTGGCACATCTGCTACCCGCCGCATCCAGCCTGGTGGGCACGCTCCCTGGCAAGGCCACACAGGGCGCCGAGCTCGTGCAACGCCGAGAGGCGACGATCCGACAGGTCGAAGAGGAATGCCGGGCGATGGCGAGGCTCCACGAAGAAGCGCATGGCAATAGAGAGGGGCCAGGCGAACCCCACAAACAGGTGGGCCACCGCCTGGCGGGCGTGGGCAGCGCATGGGACTCCGCCCCCTGCCCCGAGGACCAAGAACGCCAGGCGCAACCCTGCCTCCACCCACACAGACAAAAGGCTCGCGCTGCGGTGGAGTGTCGTCACGCCGTGGCTCCCAGGTGTGTCTCGGACCAACCAGTGACCCCATACTATTGGAGTGCCCAAGCCTGAGGCAACATAATAGAAGATCTGGCATCCGGGACGGGGCTGGCGGCGAGCGGGCGAGCGGGATATTATGCGGGGGCTGGTCGCAGAGACTGCGCCGGTGGAAGCTGTTGCACAAGGAGCCCCATGCGCGTTCAGGACATCATTGCGGTGAAGCGGGACGGCGGCGTGCTGGAGGAGGAGCAGATAAGGTACTTCATTGCTGGCTACACCGATGGCTCCATTCCCGACTATCAGGCCGCGGCTCTGGCGATGGCCATCATGATCCGCGGGATGGAGCCCGAGGAGCTCTCCGTGTGGACGGACGCCATGCTCCATTCTGGGTCCGTGGTGGACACATCTTCCATTCCTGGCATCAAGGTGGACAAGCACTCCACGGGCGGGGTCGGGGACAAGATATCAATCTGCCTGGCGCCGGCGGTGGCCGCCTGCGGAGTGCCCGTGCCCATGATCTCCGGGCGGGGTCTGGGGCACACGGGAGGCACCCTGGACAAGCTGGAGTCCATCCCGGGGTTCTCCGTGGACCAGCCCGTGGAGCGGTTCTGCGAGCTCGTTTTGGAGCACGGGCTGGCGCTCATCGGGCAGACCGAGGACCTGGCCCCTGCGGACCGCAAGCTCTACGCCCTGCGGGACGTTACCGCGACGGTGCCCTCCGTCCCTCTCATTTCGTCTTCTATCATGAGCAAGAAGCTGGCCGAGGGCATGGACGCCCTGGTGCTGGACGTGAAGGTGGGTGCGGGGGCTTTCATGAAGACCGAGGCCCAGGCCCGGGAGCTGGCCGAGACCCTGGTGGACATTGGCTCCAGGGCAGGCAAGCAGGTCACCGCCCTGCTCACCCGCATGGATGAGCCCCTGGGAGAGGCCGTGGGCAACGCCAACGAGATAGTAGAGGCGGTGGATGTGCTCCAGGGGCGCGGGCCAGAGGACGTGACGGAGCTGACCTATGCCCTGGGAGCCGAGATGCTTCTGCTCGGCGGCAAGGCCGGCAGCGCGGAGGAGGCCCGGGAGATCCTCCACGAGGCCATCTCCTCGGGGAGGGCCCTGGAGACGCTGCAGGGCCTGGTCGCCGCCCAGGGCGGCGACGCGGAGGCCCTGGTGGACCACGGTCGCCTCCCTCGGGCAGCCCACAGCCTCCATGTGGGCGCGCCCGCGGCAGGGGTGGTACACGCCATCGACGCCGCCGAGGTGGGTATTGCCGGCATGTTGCTGGGGGCCGGCCGCAGGGTGGCCACAGATCGAGTGGACCACGCCGTGGGGGTCACCGTGCGCAGGCACGTGGGAGATGAGGTTCGAGAGGGAGAGCCCCTGGTGACCCTGTCATATAACCAAGAGAAGGGTCTCACCGAGGCGGTGGGCCGCATCTTGGGCGCCTACGTCATCGGCTCAGGCGAGGTGGAGCAGGGCCCCCTCGTCATCGACGTTGTGCGCGGCGAGCCGCGTTGACGGCTCGGGGTTGCCTCTGGCGACCTTTCGTACAAGGATGGCTCCATGAGCACGAGACCTGGATCCCTTCTGGCGGCCTGGACCCTGATGTCTGCGGTCTGGTTATTGGCGCTGGCCCCTTCGGGATGCGGAGACGACCCTGGGCAGCCTCCCGCCACTGGACCGGTGGTAAGGTTTTCGCTC
>JAJRWW010000582.1 GCA_024276595.1 Myxococcota bacterium | reverse complement strand
GGGCGGTCTTTCGTCGTGAAAGGCAGCGCGGGAGCATGGAGGAGATAATCACGGAGTTCGAGAAGATATACTACGGCCGCCGGGAGGCCACGGCGGACGGCTTTGGCCGCTGCCTGGCCAGGTTCGAAGAGGGGTTTTCCGGGGATGAAGAAGCCGAAGTCGAAATGGCGGATTGAGTGGGCCTGGCTCATTGCCGTGCTGGTGGTGGTCCTGCTCGGGTTCTCCTGGCTCCCCGGTCGGCCCAGCGACAGGCTGGACTCCTACGGCCACACCCCGCGGGGCAAGTCGGCCTTCTATCGACTCGTGCAGGGCTATCTTCCCGAGACATCCCGGCACGAGCGAGATCTCATACCCCCGGGAGACTCCAGGCGCACACTGGTGATCCTCGGTCCGGCGCGTTACCCAAAGCCCGCCGAGTGGAGGCGGCTGCAAAGCTGGGTCGCCCGGGGAAACAGCCTGGTCTTCGCCGCGAGGCTCCGAGATCCCGAGGTTGTCCTGGAGGGCTTTGGGGTGCGCATAGTGGCTGCTGGCCACAAGCCATCGAGCTCCTCGGGGGGTGGCCTGGGGCTGCTGCCTCCAGGGGGCGGCGGCTCCAAGGGGGGCGGCGGCTCCAAGGGGGGCGGCGGCTCCAAGGGGGGCGGCGACTCCAAGGGGGGCGGCGACTCCAAGGGGGGTGGCGACTCCAAGGGGGGCGGCGGCATCGGGGTGCAGCAGGGTCTGCGCAGGGGGGCCGTCCGGCTGGAGCGGCCAGTGGAGACCAGCCTGGTGCCAGGCAAGATACGATGGTTCTCGGCGGGGCAGATCAAGGTTTCCAAGGGAGCCAAGGTGCCCATGAGGAGGCTCGTCACGAGCGATGGTGGGGACCAGGCGATCGTGCTGGCGGTGGGCTCGGGGCGGGTGGTGGTGGTTGCCTCCGACGAGATCTTCACCAACCAGTCGCACCTGCTGGGCGGCGATCACCCGGTGCTGGCTTACAGGCTCCTCGAGCAGCGCGGCGCAGGGGGCATGGTGGTGTTCGACGAGTACCTGAACGTCACCGGCACACCCAAGGTGTTTGGGCTGCTCTTCGATGCGATGTTTCGCCCCATCACCCTGCAGCTACTGCTGTTGGCGGTGCTTTTTGGGTGGTGGGGGAGCCGACGCTTCGGTGCCCCGCTGCCCACATCCACTCCCCCCAGGCGAGCCATGGTCGAGCACGCCCGGGCCCTGGGGAATCTGCACTTCCGCGCTGGCAGTGGTCAGCGAGCCCTCGCCGCCTACCTGGAGTTCTGGCGTGTCCAGATGCGCCTGGGCGCCCTGGAGAAGGGAAGGCAGAGGATTGAGACCATAGCCAGGAGGGCCGGGCGTGACCCGGAAGAGGTGGCGCGCCTTCTCGGCGCGGCACAGGAGGCTGCCGGCAGCAGGTCGCTGCCAGCGGGCAAGGCGGCCTGGATGATCCGCGCCCTGTCGGAGCTGATGAGTCAAGCCAACCGCAAGACCTTGAGAGGTACACATGGA
The DNA here is from genome assembly GCA_024276595.1 of Myxococcota bacterium. Classification (GTDB taxonomy): domain Bacteria; phylum Myxococcota_A; class Polyangia; order HGW-17; family JAJRWW01; genus JAJRWW01. Next base: position 4,169 of record JAJRWW010000582.1, on the reverse strand, counting down.
AGTTGAGGATGTTCGTCGCCTCTTTGGTGAGGCCATGCAGGAGATCGGGAAGGTCATCATCGGCCAGGCGGATCTGGTGGAAGGGGTCCTGGTGGCCCTCTTCTCGGAGGGGAGCGTGCTCATCGAGGGAGTGCCAGGTCTGGGCAAGACCCTGCTTGTCAATACCCTGGCGCGCACCTTTGGTGGGACCTTCAAGCGAGTGCAGTTCACACCGGACCTGATGCCCTCGGACCTGACGGGGCACAACGTGTACGACCTGGCGCAAAAGCGCTTCGATTTTGTCCCCGGGCCCATCTTTACGAACCTGCTGCTCGCTGACGAGATCAACCGCTCCCCACCCAAGACCCAGTCCGCCCTGCTGGAGGTCATGCAGGAGCGGCAGGTGACCGTGGACGGGCAGCCCTATCTGTTGCAGCGCCCCTTCCTGGTGCTTGCCACCCAGAACCCGCTGGAGCACGAGGGCACCTACCCTCTGCCCGAGGCGCAGGTGGATCGCTTCATGTTCAAGCTGCTGGTGGACTACCCATCTCAGCAGGAGGAGAACGCCATCTGCACCCACTTCGTGGAGGGACGCGATCCCCGGGCGCTGGCTGGCTTCGATCTGCACCCGGTCATGAAGCCCGAGGACGTGGAGCGGGTGCAGGGGGCGGTACAGAAGGTCATCGTAGAGCCCCAGATCGTCAACTACATCACCAGCATCGTGGCGCAGAGTCGGAGCTGGCACTCGGTGTCCGTGGGGGCATCTCCCAGGGGCAGCATCTGCCTGATGCTGGCGGCAAGGACCCTGGCGGCCTGCTACGGGCGGAACTTCGTCATCCCCGACGACGTGAAGCAGATAGCCCCATGGGTGCTGCGCCACAGGCTGCTGCTCCGGCCCGAGGCAGAGATCGAGGGCGTCTCATCCGACCTGGTGGTGCGCGAGATACTGGACGCGGTGGAGGTGCCCAGGTCGTGAGCCCCCGCGGACGACTCATGGGCCTTTTTGGGCTCGCGGGGCTGGTGCTCCTGGCCAGCCTCTGGGTTCCCGAGGCGCTGGGAGTGGGCCTTGCGGCCAACCTGCTGCTGCTGGGGCTGGCTGCCCTGGACCGCCTGCTCACCCCTGGCCCCGGTAGGCTGGAGATCGTTCGGGTGGTGGCGGACGTGATGAGCGTGGGCGCGAGCCATCCCGTGGTGCTCAGGGTGGCCAACCGCTCCTCCGTGGGGCTTACGTTGGAGCTGGCCGATGTGCCCCCGCAGCCATCGGTTGCCATGGGCCTCCCGGTGAAGGTGAGAGTGGAGGCAGGCCGCACAGCCGACGCCACCTACCGGCTGACTCCCCAGCGCCGGGGTCGCTCCGATTTTCCATCGCTGCATCTGCGCTATCCCAGCCGCCTGGGCCTGTGGTCCCTGGCAGAGCAGCGCCCCCTGGTGACGCCGGTGCGGATCTACCCCGATATCAAGGCCGTGGCCCGCTTCGAGCTGCTCGCCCGGCGGAACCGCCTGGCCGAGGAGGGCTACAAGCTCTGGCGCCTGAGGGGAGAGGGTGGGGAGTTCGACAGGCTGCGGGAGTATCGTCGGGAGGACGAGCTGCGCAAGGTGGACTGGAAGGCCACTGCCAAGCATGACCGCCTCATCAGCCGGGACTACGTGGTGGAGCGCAACCAGAACGTGCTTTTCTTGCTCGACTGCGGTCGCTCGATGCTCAACGAGACGGACGGGATCTCCCACCTGGACACGGGCCTCAATGCGGCGGTGATGCTCGCCTACATCGCCCTGTCGCAGGGGGACAACGTGTCGCTTCTGGCCTTCTCCAACAGGGTCGAGCGCATGGTGGGCCCTGTACGGGGGAAGCTGGCGGTGCGCTCCCTCATTCGCGCGGTCTACGACCTGGAGCCCCGCTACGAGGCGTCCGACTACGGCCTCGCCATCGAGGAGGTGCTCAGACGGCAGCGCAAGCGGGCCCTCGTGGTTCTCATGACCCACGCCCTGGACGAGCAGCACCTCATCTCCATTGGCGAGTACGCTCGCATCCTCACCTCCAACAACCTGCTGCTTTGCGTGCTGCTCAAGGACGAGGCCTTGACCAGGCTCGCCACCGCTCCCGCGCACACGGATCTGCAGGCCTTCCATGCCGCGGCGGCTGCCGAGATCCTGGCTGCCCAGGGCCGCATGGTGCGTCAGCTCGAGAGGGCGGGGGTGCTGGTGGTGGAGACCCTGCCCAATGACATGGCGGCGGTGATGGTCAACCAGTACCTGGACATCAAGGCTCGACACAGGCTCTGAGGGTCCCTGCTCGAGCAGGACCTCGGGAGGGCTGGGCCGGGTGGTCCGAGGTCAGGCAGAGAGCTGGAGCCCGTCAGTACTTGATGCTTTGCTTGCTGGAGGCCATCACGAGGGCCAAGATGATCACCACCAGCACCAGCAGCCCCAGGAGGGTGCCGATGATGCCAGTCACCAGGCCCGCCACGGCCATGCCCTGACCCTTGCGAGTGGGCGGGATCTGCTTGATCTCGCTCCTGCTGCTGGCCCAGAGACCGATGGCCAGGGGGCCCAGGATGAACCCCATGAAGTACATGATGATGGACATGATGCCGAGCACCATGGAGGCGATGGCCTTGCCAGAGGTGGGCAGGCCGACAGGCTGCGGGTAGGGGTAGAAGGCGGGGGGCGGCCCGGCGGCGGAGGGCGCCGCGTAGGGGTTGTGGCCGGGCCCTGAGCCATCCACTGCCCCGCTGGTGGCCGTGGCCTGAGCCGGCCGCGCCGGCGCGGCGCCCGGGCCGTGTTGGGGCTGACCCGAGAGCATGTAGGGGGCCGGAGGGCCGGCCGTGGCCGAAGGGCCGGCTGTGGCCGGGGGGCCGGCAGATGTCGCCTGGGTCTGACCACAGGAGGGACAGTGGCTCCAGGACTCGCCGTCGCCGTATCCGCAATGGGCGCAGTTGCTCATGGGGGGCTCCACTCGACCCAAGATAGCCACAATCGCCCCGGAAGGCCACACGGTTGCGTCACTTTCCGGAGGCTGCTCACACCTTCACTTGCGGGCAGAGAGCTGCGCGAGGATGGCCCGCACGTCCTGGTCCAGGCGCTGGAGGTCCTCGCGGGTCGGCTCCACGCCCGAGTAGCGCAGGGCGTAGTAGGCGCTGGTGAGGGCAGAAACGGGAGGGTCCAGGCCCAAGGCAGCGCTGTCCACCCGGGAGGCCAGCTCCGCGAGGGTCTGGGTGGGCTCCCGCCTGTGGCCGTGGCGGGCCAGCCCCCTGAGCAGCCTGGCCATGGGGCGGGCCAGCCGCCGCCCTGGTCCTGCACCCTCGGAGCGTGCTCGCGGGCCACCCTGCGCCCTCCGACGGAGCAGCACGAACCCCAGAAGAAGGCACATGACGAGGCCCAGGGAGGCCCAGAGCCAGCTCTTGTGAGCCTTGAAGGTGGCGCCGGCAGATCTGCGCGCACGGGTCATGTTGCCCCTCACGCGCTGAAAGAGGTTGATCTGGCGGTTCACGTCGTAGTCGATGACCCAGCGGTGCCAGCGCATGCGGAGGCTGTCGAAGAAGAGCCGCATGCGGTCCATCCAGCCGCTGGCTGAAGCGGACCTGCGGCCGGCAGGCGGCGTGGGATCGAAGGTGACCCAGCCGTGGCCGGAGAACCACACCTCCACCCAGGCGTGGGCGTCTCCCTGGCGCACGACCACGTAGTCGCCGTAGCTATTCCATGTGCCGCCCAGAAAGCCTGTGACCACCCTGGCCGGCACCCCAAGGCTGCGCAGCAGAAGCACCATGGCCGAGGCGAAGAGCTCGCAGTGCCCCTGCTTGCTGACCAGGAGGAACTGCTCCACAGGGTCATGGCCCTGATTCGAGCGCAGGCGACGGGAGTAGCCATACTCGCGGCGCAAGAAAGCCAGCACTGCCTCCACCTTGGCGAGGGGCGTCCTCTCGCTGCCCGCGATCCTCCTGGCCAGCCGGGCTATGCCCGCGGGGGGGAGGTCCCTGGGTCGTGGGCGCAGGTAGTGCTCCACGATGGGTGCTGGGATCGGCTTGCCAGAGACCTTGGCGAGGGCGGCGCGGGTGGGGCGCCCAAGATCCGAGTAGACCACGTAGTGCCCACCGCCCGCTCCCATGTCTCCCCGCAGCTCCCCGCCAGGCCCCACCCGAAAGCGAGGGTTCTTGGCGCCCCGGAAGTGGTGTGTGTCCAGCGCAACGGGG
>JAJRWW010000581.1 GCA_024276595.1 Myxococcota bacterium | reverse complement strand
CTGGTGCTGCCACCGAGCGACTGGGTGGGCCGCCTGGAGGTGGGGTACACTTACTGGCGCTGCGGATACGACTGCACCCGCTGGCGGCGACAGAGGCTGTTTCCACGGGTGACCGGGCTGGCCTTTGGGCTCCTGGCGCGGGCCGACCTGCGAGCCAGCGGGCGCCCCTGGGGCGCCATCGACCCGGGGACCTTCTCTCCCAGCGACCCTCGCAACGACCCGGGGGGCTCATCCGCGGGCCTGCGCTGGTGGCTGCGCGCTGGCTGGCAGATCCACTCCAGGGTGCGCACCCAGGTCTACCAGACGGCCGGCTGGGGGGCGCGGGAGGACGACCTGGTTCGGGCCCGCATTGGCGGAACCAACCCCTACCACATTCCGCTGGCGGGCGCTCCCTGGTCCAGCTTCCTGGCGGAGAGGTTCTTGTCCCTCCAGTGGAGCTGGCACTTCCGACTCTTCAGACAGTTGGAGCTCGGAGCCCTGGGAGACCTGGTGGTGGTGGGCGACGAGCTGCGGGAGGGGCACCCCGGGCGGGTGGGCGTGCACGCCGGCGTGGGCCTCTTCGTGGACCTGCGCTGGGGACCGCTGCAGGTGGACCTGCGGGGTGGCTGGGCTCCCACCATGCGCTGGCTGGGCCCCCTGGGCAACTTCACTGCCTACCTGGGCCTGGGCTACGCCTGGGAGTGGCTTGCCTGACGCCCCTGGGCGCGGTATATGACGTCCTCCATGCAAGCTCTCTGGCTCCACATGGCCCTTTTCTGCGCGGCGGGCTCGCTGCTCGGCTCTGGCTGCTCTGCCCGGGATCGCCCCGGCGCCTCGTCCTTCGCAGAGGGACCGGAGCCCCCCTCCGCCTCGCTGGAGGCCCGGCCGCCTGCGGAGAGCACCTCCACGCGGCCACATCTCTGCTCGCAGACAGCCGATCCCTTCATGGTAGTGCTGGAGCAGAGCGTTGCGCCAGGATCGCGTTTTCGTGTGCTCGCCGTGTCGGAGAGCTCCCTGGGGGGCCTGTCGGCCAGCACGGCCAAGGCCGGCCTCTCGGTTCTCCACCGACCGCTCCACAGCGGTCCGCCCTTCGCAGTTGTGTACCAGGGCCGCGCTCCCCGTGACCCCGGGCCGTTGCCCGTGCGGCTCGTGGACAGGCGCGGTCGCCAGCGCGCCTGCGTGACAGTCACCGTCTCCTCCATGGCTCCCACACCCCGGCCGGCGCCGGTCACCGGGGTCTGGCGCATCCGCCGGGGCTGGCACGACGGCTGGGAGCGGGTGTTCTCCGCCTGGATCGCGCACCTCTTTCGCCCCCTGGCCGGGCAGCCCTCCGGGTGGCGTCCCCTCCACCGGGTGCTCAGGCTGCCCAGGCGAAACCTCCTCCACGACCGCCTTGGCCACCGCGAGGACGACTACACGAGCAGGGTGAAGGTGCAGGCCTGGGCCGACTGCGGGGACACCCCGTACCAGCTCCGAGCATACTTCGCCTGGAAGATGGGGCTCCCCTTCCGGTACAGGCGGTGCAGTCGCGGCAACAGCATCAGAGGCCCCCGCTGTCCGGTGCGCAGGGACAACACCACGGCGGAGTTCGATCGGCTGGCCAACCCAGTGCGTCGCTTCAACGCCTTCATTCGGCAGGGGCTGGCCTGGTGGGTGCACTCTGGAACCCTGCGGACTCTGCCCGAGGACGAGGGCTCCGACTTCTACCCCATCCGCCTGGCTCGGGGCTCGATCCGGCCCGGCACGGTGTTCGTGGACGTCTCGGGTCACGCGCTGGTGGTAACCCAGTGGGACCACAGGGGGCTCTTCGCCATCGACGGCCACCCGGACATGTCGGTCACCCGGCGCCGTTTCTCGGAGAAGCACTTCCGGTACTTTCGCGGCACTCGCACCGGCGGCTTCAAGGCCTTTCGTCCTTTGAAGCTGGTGGGAGGTCACGTGGTGCCCGTGCCCAACAGCGCCCTGCGCCGATTCTTCTCCGTGGAGCAGTATCGCTTCGCCAGCCGCGCCGAGTTTTACCGCCGGATGCGGCTTCTGCTGGCCACCAGCGCCGGGTAGCTCGCCAGGCCGCCTGGATCGAACCTGGCAGCCGGCCCAGCCCGCCCCCCAAAAAGCTCCGTGCTGGTGACATTCCTGTGACATGCGTCTGTCACAGTTGTCAGCATGACAAACGTGCTGCTCGTCTATCCTCGCTTTCCCGTCACCTACTGGGGCTTTCAGGATGCCCTCAAGCTTGTGAACAAGCGCGCATCCTTGCCACCGTTGGGGCTCGTAACCCTGGCAGCGTGCCTGCCCGCCACGTGGTCCTTCCGGCTGGTGGACCTGAACGTCTCCGAGCTGCGCCAGGAGGATCTGCGCTGGTCGGACGTGGTGTTCCTCAGCGGGATGCTGGTTCAGCTCGACTCCATGCGGTCTGTGATGGAAAGGACCAGGGCGGCCGGCAGGCCTCTTGTGGTGGGTGGCCCCACGGCCACCACGGCGCCAGACCATTTTCCAGACGCGGACCTGGTGTTTCAAGGGGAGATAGAGGGGCGGGCCCCCGATCTGGCGAGAGCCGTGGAGGAGCTCATTGCCGGCTGGGGAGAGATGGCGCCCTCAGGCCCCAGGATCATTGTTGCCAACGAGGTCAGGCCCGACATGAGCGATGTCAGTGTCCCGCGATTCGACTTGCTGGAGCTGGAGCACTACACATCCATGGCCATCCAGTACTCCAGGGGCTGCCCCTTCAGGTGCGAGTTCTGCGACGTGATTGAGATCTTCGGTCGGGTGAGCCGTGTCAAGGCGGCGCGGCAGATCATCGCCGAGCTGGACGCACTGCGGGAGCTGGGCTTTGAGGGCAGCGTCTTCTTGGTGGACGACAACTTCATCGGCAACAAGCGCGAGGTGGTGAAGCTGCTGCCCATGCTGGCAAGGTGGCAGGACGCCCACGGCCGCCCCTACGAGCTCTACACCGAGGCGAGCATCAACCTCGCGTCCGATCCGGCGCTCATGGAGGCCATGGTCCGGGCGGGCTTTAGCACGGTCTTCGTGGGAATAGAGACTCCCTCGAAGATCGCTCTCGCCGAGAGCGGCAAGGGACAGAACCTCCGACAAGATCCCGCCGAGGCCATCGCCACCATGACCCGGGCCGGCCTCGAGGTCATGGGCGGCTTCATCGTGGGCTTTGACAGCGATGGGCCCGATATCTTCGACGCACAGCGGGAGCTCATCATGGGTTCCCCGGTGTGCCTGGCCATGGTGGGTCTGCTCATTGCGTTGCCAGGGACAGCTCTCTGGAAGCGCCTGGAGCGCGAGGGGCGGCTACGCGGGGCGCCCGGAGGGGACCAGTTCGAGCGCTCCAACGTCTCGCCCGTCATGGATGAGGAGGATCTGCTGCGGGGCTACCGGGACCTGCTACGGGACCTCTACTCCCCAGAGGCCTACTACAAGCGCTGCGAGGCCTACGTGGACCAGGTGGGGACCATACCCGTGAGCGGGTGGCGCGGGATCGAGGACATTCACTACTTCCTCAAGGCGCTGCTGCACATCGGCATAAGGAGCCCCAGGCGGCTGCTTTTTTGGCGGCTCCTTCTCAAGGCGCTGGGGGCCCGGCCGCACACCTTGAAATGGGCTGTGGTCAAGGCGCTGCAGGGCGAGCACATGATCCGCTACACCGCCGAGCACGTGCTACCCAGCCTGGATCAGGCCATCGAGGAGCTCGTGGAGGAGAGGCGCATGGCCAGGGCCACGACTCCCCCGGCGCCACTGGTCTTCTCCACCGAAGATCGGCCCCGAGCGGCGCTCTGAGCCACGCGCTCCCTATATCTTGCGCTCCTGGCGGGCGAGGAGCTTGGTGGACGCGAGCATGGCCGCGACGAAGCGGGACTTGAATGTCTCGTTGGCCAGGAGCCGCTTGGCGGGGGGGAGCCTGAGCAAGGCGCCCAGCATCACCGAGGCGGCCTTCATGCCCAGACCATCGTCCGGGTCCAGCATCAGCTCCGCCAGCTTGCCCTGCTCCATGGCCATGGTGAGCATGCGCGCCACGAAGCTCTCCGGGGCGAGCTTGCGCTGGGGACGCGGCGCCATGCGCATGGAGTCGAACCTGCACGCGAGCTGACACACCCCGCAGCCGATGCACACCTCCTTGTCGACCACGGCGAGACGCTTGACCCTCTTTTTCCCAACGAGCCGCTCGGAGGGGACCATGTCGATGGCGTCCACCGGGCAGGCCCGCTGACACTTGGTGCAGCCGGTGCAGTGGGAGATGGAGACCCTGGCTTCGAAGTTGGAGGAGAAGTTGTTTTCGAACACTGTCCAGCGCCTGTAACCTCCCAGCACCTCGCAGCAGCAGGAGCAGCAGTTGCAGATGAAGGTGGGGTGGTGCTGCACGTTGTCGCCAATGTGCACCATGCCCGCCTCCCTGGAGCGGGCCAAAAGGTCCAGCGCCTCGTTCATGTCGATGGCCCTGGCCATGCCCCGGCGCACGAAGTACTCGGTTGTGCGCCCCATGGTGAGACAGGTCTCGTCCATGCCGAACACCTCGCAGTCGTGGCCCTTGTGGTGTGCCACGTGTCGGCAGTGGCAGGTGGACACCGCCCAGGCGCCCGCCTCCCGGACCTGGTGCTGGGCCCGCTCCCAGTCCAGGATCTCCGAGAAGCTCTCCGGGAGAGACTCCTCGTGCACGAGGGTCTGGAAGACGCTGGTGCCAGAGGTGTTCTGAAACTGCCCGGCAAAATCGCTCTCCTCGAGCATCACCCGGTGGTAAAGCTCCGCGAGCCTGGGCTGGTCCAGGTTCTCCCGGTGGCGCATCATGGAGAACTCGAAAAAGCCAACCACGGTCGGGACGAGCACGTAGCGGCGCTTACCGCCCAGCGTGAGGTCCATCACCAAGCCCTTGTCGCACAGGGGCTCGAGCTGCGCCCTGAGTCGGTCTGCGGGGACCTGAAGTCGGCGGGAGAGGCTCCCCAGGGTGGAGAACTTCAGCGGCAGCCGAGAGGCCAGCTCCGCCTCCTCAGGGGTGTAGAGGGTCTTGAGGATCTCGTAGATTGTCTCGGTCGCGGGCGCGCCAACGGGGTAGCGATCGACCTTGGAGCGCAGCTTCTCGTACTGTTGCCTGGCGGCGATGTGACCCATGTTGACTCTCCTGTGACAAAGGTGGCCCCGGGGGCAAGGAGCTCACTGAGACATGGTCGCAGCAGCCCGGGTACAAACCAAAGGGTGTCTTGCGACGCGGCCATGCCAAACTATAATACCGGAAATCGTCGGTGTGGGTTATCGCCATGCGTCTTCTCTCGATCGATCCCCTGCCCGCCGCTCCCATGGCGCCCAGGCCTTCGAGCGCTCCTGGGGGTTGTGCGAGGGCAGGCCTGAGGCTCTCGGTGCTGCTCCTGCTGGGGTACGCTGCCGCAGGTCTGGCCACATCCTGTGGCGCGGCGCCGGATCCAGCCGAGGGCCAGGGAAGCCCCACCATCCGAGAGCTCGCCCAGGGCAGCTTCCTCCTGCTGGAGGTCCGCTCGGATCACCACTGGTCCAGGCTTGGAGACCCGGACCGGGGCGAGCTGGAGCTGGGCGCGCTGTTTGTGCACTACTGGGGCAGTGAGCGCGAGGATGTTGCACGCCTGCTCGGAGTTCGGCTGGAGGAGCCCACCGTGACGCCAGGCACCTGTGTCACCAGCGAGGGGTTTAGAGCGCTGCCCCTGGGGAGCTTCGAGGAGGATCTCTCGCAGCTCAGTGTGGAGCTCATGGACGCCGGGCCGCTGCTGGTGACGCTGCCGGACCGCTCGGAGCTGCTGTGGAGCGAGCTCTACCCGGAGGTGCTCCCCGCCGTGTCCGGCCGCCACTACCACCGCATCATCCCCCTGGGCAGCAGCTCCATCTCCATCCGCTCCGTTGGCGTCCTCGGGCTGGGAGGTCGGGACGTGGTCCCCTTCGAGCTGGAGGACCTCCGGGGTCCACAGGAGCTCCGCATCCAGTCGGTGGGGGGCTGGCACCCGGATGACGATCCGCCTGTGGGTTCGGCCGCATCTCCATTGAGTCTAAGCTGGGCTCCGGGGCAGCCGCGCTTCCACACGCTGGTCCGTCTCCGCTGGGGGGCGTCTCTCAGCGGCCCTGCCGGGGAGCTGGTCTGTCGTCCCAGGGGATCTGGCCGAATGACCATCGGCACGCCCATCCTGCGCCGCATCACCCTGGCGGGCAGGAGCCGGGAGGTGACCCTGTCCGTTGAGTCAACCGCCTGGACGAGGCTACCCGGCCCCCTCCGAGGGGGCGCGGTGGTTCGCCTGGTCCAGTCCGACTCCCTCACCCTGCGGCTCACGAGGTAGAGGTATGCCCCAGGGTGACCGGCGGGGCGGCTTCGCCACGGGCCCAGGTTCTCCCAGGGATCCCCCGAGGCGCTGGGCGGAGAGCTCAGGTCTTCTTGCGCTTCTTCAGGCTCAACATCTCCATGAGCGTGGAGCGCTTGGGGGAGCGCTCCCGTTCCCGCCGCATTGTGAGCAGCCTGAGCTCCCGCATGGCTTCAATGTAGTTGTCGCGAATCCTCGTGGCGCGCCGGAAGCTCTCCATGGCCGAGTCCTGGAGGCCCTCCTCCAGGTAGAGCTTGCCCAGGTAGTAGTGGGCGCGCGCGCAGCGCGGGGAGAGCTCCAGTGATCGCAGGATCATCTTCTGAACATCCTCCCGCCGGGCGGCACGCTCTCCATTTGGAGTGGCCTGGTACATGGTCCAGGCCAGCAGCGCAAGGTGCTCTCCCTCCGCCGGGTTCCCCTCCACCGCCATGCGGAAGTAGGACTCTGCCTGCGCATAGTCCCCCTTGCGGAAGAACACCTCCCCTTTTTGGAAGTTCACCTCG
>JAJRWW010000580.1 GCA_024276595.1 Myxococcota bacterium | reverse complement strand
GGTGACCTACGGTGAGGTGGGGCGCCGCGTGGATGACCTGAGAGCGGGCCTGGCGTCCATTGGCGTGGGCCGCGGCGACGGCGTGGCGATAATCGCGAACAACCGGACCGAGTGGGCGGTCGCCTGCTATGCCACCTACGGAAGGCGTGCGCGTTTCATCCCAATGTACGAGGCGGAGCTGGACCGCATCTGGAAGTACATCATCTCCGATGCGGGGACCAAGATCCTTTTCGTCTCCACCCAGGAGATATACGAGCGGGTGAAGGGGCTCACGGACGAGATTGACTCCCTGGAGCGCATCTTCGTCATCGACGGCGAGGGAGACGACACCATGGCCGCCCTGGAGCGCATGGGCCGAGAGCGCCCGGTGGCGTCTGAGATCCCGGAGCCCGACGACATCGCGGGCCTGATCTACACCTCGGGCACCACCGGCAACCCCAAGGGCGTGCTCCTCTCCCATCGTAACATCGCCAGCAACGTGGTGGCCATCTACCACGAGAACCCCATGAACCTCGGCATGGAGGATCGCACCCTCTCGTTTTTGCCCTGGGCCCACTCCTTTGGCCAGGTGGCGGAGCTGCACCTGCTGGTCCACGCGGGGGCCTCCACCGGCTTTGCAGAACGCCCCGACACCATCGTGAATGACCTCATGCTGGTTCGTCCCACGGTGCTGGTGGCAGTGCCGCGGATATTTAACAAGGTCTATGCTGGTCTCCAAAAGAAGATGGACGAGACCGGGGGCCTTCCCAAGATGCTCTTTGAGATGGGCGTGGATGCGGCCAGCAGACGGCGCAAGGGAGATGTCAGTCTCCTCACGAGGCTGAAGCTCGCCTTGGCGGACCGCATCGTCTTCGCGAAGATACGGGCCAAGTTCGGAGGCCTCATGAAGGTCGCCATCAGCTCCAGCGCTGCTTTGAACATCCAGATCGCGGAGTTCTTTGAGGACATCGGGATCCCGGTGTACGAGGCATGGGGCATGACAGAGCTTTCCCCCGCGCACACCATCAACATGGAGGGGCTCCGCAAGCCAGGGAGCGTGGGGAAGCCCATCCTGGGGAGCTGGGTGGAGATAGACAGAAGCGAGACCGGGGCCGACAGCCGCGATGGCGAGGTCATCGCCTTTGGGCCGAACGTGATGATGGGATATCACAACCTGCCCGAGAAGACGGCCGAGGTAATCAGAGAGGACGGAGGGCTTCGCACGGGCGACCGTGGCTGGGTGGACGAGGACGGCTACCTGTACATCACGGGTCGGATAAAGGAGCAGTACAAGCTGGAAAACGGCAAGTACGTGTTCCCGGTGGGGCTGGAGGAGGCCATCAAGCTCAGCCCCTTCATCGAGAACGTCATGGTGGAGGGCGCCAACCGCCCCTTCAATATCGCCATCGTGATCCCTGACTTCGCCGCCATCGAGGGATGGGCCAGGGAGCGCTCCTTGCCCGGCGAGCCCCAGCGTCTCGTGAAGGAGCAGCAGCTCGAGGAGCTCATCCTGGGCGAGATCCGAGAGCGCTGCTCGGACTTCGCGTCCTACGAGGTTCCTCGGAAGGTGCTGCTGCTCCACGAGCCCTTCTCGACCGAAAACGGGATCTTGACCCCCACCCTGAAGCTCAAGCGGCGCGTGGTGATGGAGCGCTACGGCGAGCTCGTTGCCCCGCTCTTCGACAAGGGGTGAGCCTCACCCTCTTCGGACCACACCTCGGCGGTGTACACGTGGTAGACGGTCGCCGGATCCTTCCATGCGCTGGTGGGCAAGCCGGCCTTGCGGCTTAGATGCCGCAGGGTCTGCGCCCGGTTCCAGCCCTGCTCCGTGGCCACGTGGGGCAGGAAGGTGGCCGACCTGTTGCCCTGGCGCAGGATGATGCCGTGGCGGCCCACCACGATGCTCCCGTACCCGCCGATCTTCTTGGGGACCGAGAGCGCCGAGACCTCCACGACTATCTCGCCGAGCTCCCCGGGGGTGACCTCGGGGAAGCGCGGATCCTTGAGCGCCGCATTCCTGGCGTTGCTGATGACCGCCTGGTAGAGGGGCATGCGCGGAAGGATGGTGCCGATGCACCCGCGGAGGCGCCCCCGTTTCTTCAGCGTCACAAAGGCCCCCTGCTTATGGCGCAGCCGGGGACCGATGGTCAGGCCGCCTGTGAGGGCGTGGGGAGGCCAGGTGGACTTCACCGCGGCATCCAGCGAGCGTCGCGCCAGCACCAGCAGGGTGGCCTTCTGCCTTGCTGACAGCGGCCGCAGCTCGGAGCTGCTCGCCGGCACCGAGGACGACGAGCGCGGGAGCGGCAAGGGGCTCCACTCCTTCTCGCGCTTCCTGTCGCATCCCGAGGAGAGCATGACCGTGACCCCAAGGGCCGTGAGCATCGCGATGTTGGTTCGTCGAGCTGGCAATGGTACCTCCTCCGAGCGCATCTACTTTTCGACCGTGAGGGCCACAGACAGGTAGCTCACTGAAGAGCGCCAGTCCCCCAGCACATGCCCAGAGGTGGTGTAGCCCAGCACAGTGGTCTTTGGGGAGAGCCGCGCCGCTCTCAGTATCTCCAGCATCAGCGCCGTTGGAGAGCGCCCGCACATGGTGATCTGGGTCCTGCGGCAGTGGGCCATTAGCCCGTTGCCGTCCAGGCCGCGGATGAAGGGCAAGGTGGCAAAGTCCATGCGCCGGAGCGCCGCCTGGAGCGGCTCTCCCGGGCCTCGCGGGACCTCGAAGCCGAACCCCCGGCCCCTGTGGGTGAAGTCCGAGCTGGCCAGAAAGACCGTGCCAGGGCGCACGAGCCAGCCGAGCCTTGCCGCCAGCCTTCGCCTGGTCCGGCCATTCATTGCGCCCACCAGCATGGGGATGATGAGCACCGAGGGTCGCACCCGCTTGAGAAAGGGCATCTGCATCTCCAGGGAGTGCTCCTGGGCGTGAGCTTCGACCTCCTCGCCGACCTCGGGGAGCCTGCGGAGGCGATTGGCGGCCGGGATGTCCACCCGCAGCAGGCCGAAGGGGGTCTGGTAGTGGGTCACCTTCCGGATGGAGATGCCCACAAGGCGACGGTGGTGGCTGACCCCCAGCAGGACCACGCGGTTTATCCCGCGCTGGCTCCCCAGGAGCTTGAACCCGAGGGCCGCCGTGGGGCCGGAGAAGCGGTAGCCTGCGTGAGGGGAGATCAGCCCCACGAGCCGCCCCTTTACCGTGGGCAGGTCCGCCTCCATCACGTAGCGGTCCAGCTCGGCTCCGAGCCTCGTTGGGTTCGCCGAGTACCAGGTGCCGGCCTTCTTCATCTTGCGCACCACCTTGGGGCCGGTGAAGCCGGGGTCCGCATTCCTGTGGTTGCTCCGCTTGCATCCGCTCCACGGGATCATGAGGACAGCGCCCAAGAGCGCAGCCAGGGGCAGCGCTCCCGGTGAGGTGCCTGGCAAGGCCAGCTCCACCTGCGGCAGGAGGCTCACATCTCGTCCTGTGGCGCTCGTTGCTCCCATGGTGCTCCTAGCCGGCCAGGTCATCCCCGGAGGGGCTCAGCTCGTCCGCGGGGATCACGACCTCTCGCAAGGTGGGCCAGGGCTCCGCCGCGGCCAGGTCAGGTGTCTCCTTCGCTCCACCCGGAGGCGAGCCAGGTGCAGCATCGGGGGGCCGCCAGGGGCGCATGCCGCGCCAGCCCACCAATGCCAGGCCTCCGGCGAGGCTGGCGGCCAGGAAGGCCCGGCGCCCCACCCGACGGTCGCGGCTGCCAAAGGAGCGGCAGCGGCGCACCCACACGGCATTCTTGAGGGGCTTCATGGTCTTGCATCCTCCTTCATCGCCACAGCCCCTCGATGGGGTGGCCACAGCGTTGGCAGCGTCCCTCATCCATCCTGATGCTGCGGACCCGGTAGCCCACCCGCTCGATGACGACCGCGCCGCACCCTGGGCAGTAGGTGCTCTCCCCGTGGTTGCCCGGGAGGTTCCCGACGTAGACGAAGCGCAGGCCCTCGTCCAGGGCGATCTCCCTGGCGCGGTGGAGGGTGTCCACCGGGGTTGGCGGGCGGTTCCTCATGCGGTAGTTGGGGAAGAAGCGGCTGAAGTGCAGGGGAGTGTGGGCGCCCAGCTCTCGCTTGACGAAGCGGCTCAGCTCCTTTATCTCGGCGCTGGAGTCGTTGAGCTCTGGGATCAGGAGGCTGGTGACCTCCAGCCACACCCCCTCCTCCCGTGCGATTACCAGGCCACGCAGCACGTGCCTGAGCACACCCCCGCAGTTTTCCAAAAAGGCGCTGGGGCGCATGGTCTTGAGATCCACGTTGGAGGCGTGGATGACCCGGCAGAGGCTCCGCAGGGGCGCCGAATTGATGTAGCCGGCCGTCACGGTGACGGTCTTCAGGCCTGCCTCCCTGGCCAGCTCTGCGGTGGCCTTGGTGTACTCGTAAAACACCATCGGCTCGGTGTAGGTGGCAGCAATGGAGGGGCAGCCACGGCTACGGGCCACCCTCACCAGCTCGGAGGGGGTGACCCCGAAAGCGCCCCTCGCGATGCTCACCACCCGGACGGACTCATCCCAAGGGTTTCGCTGCGAGATGTTGTGGTTCTGGCAGTTGGTGCAGTGGAGGTTGCAGCCCACCGTGGCCACGGACAGGATCCGGGTGGAGGGCAGCACGTGGAAGAGGGGCTTTTCTCGATGGGGTCCAGGTGCAGGGCGCAGGGGCGGCCGTAGGTGGCCGCGACGAGGCGACCGTTCACGTTTATCCGGACCCTGCAGTCGCCCGCGTGGTTGGGTGGGATGCGGCAAGCCCTCGGGCAGAGCTGGCACAGAACGTCTCTGCCGGAGCCCTTGGCGGTCATCTGGTTTCCCCGGCAGACGGAAGATGTCGTGCGGGGGCGCTTCCCCTCGTACGAACTTGCCTCCAGTGCCTGGCCTCGTGGTCGGAGATGCGTCCCGTTCCAAGCAGGCGCCTGAGGGTGGACGGGTCGACTGCCCGGATCTCCCCCGAGGCCGAAAGGCCGCTGCCAGGGGAGGGGTAGGCTGCGCGGATGACAGCTTGAGCAAGGGCCAGGAGCACAAGCCCGAGCATGACCAAGAAGGCCAAATCCCTGGCTCGCTGCCGTGGCGCGAGCAGTGCCTGGAGCTCGTCCATGGGAACACCACAACCCGTTACCCAAAGAGCGTAGCACCTGTGGGCC
>JAJRWW010000579.1 GCA_024276595.1 Myxococcota bacterium | reverse complement strand
CGGCAACGGCCCTCCATCAAAGCGGACGGGGCGAGGCCGGGAAGGGGAAAAGGAGAGCGCCATTGCCGAGGACATGCTCATGAGCCTGCCAGCCCAGAAAGCAGGTGACATTTGAGCCGGATGGACATTCTAAGGGAGATAGAGGAGCTGCAGCTCAGGCTCTGCGAGCTTCAGCAGCGTCTGCCAGAGCGCGACGAGGGCCCCCTGGCCCTGAGCCACGGTGTGCTCGTGGGGGAGATGGGCTCGGAGCTGGTGGCTCTGCCTCTGTCTCTGGTGGACGAGATAGTCCCTGCGGCTCGCCTGGCTCCACTGCCTGGCTCCCCTTCCTGGGTGGCGGGTCTGCTGGACCTGAGGGGCGAGATGCTCCCCGTGGTGGATGGCCTCGCCAGGGCCTCATCGATCGAAAGAGACCTGGAGCTGACAGACCAGATCGTCGTCTGCATTGTCTCGGGGCGGCGGGTGGGGCTGATCCTGCAGAGGGTGACGGATGTGTGCCAGCTCCGCGGCGAGGAGCTGAAGCCTCCGCCAGCAGAGGTTCCATTCGCTCCATACGTTGTGGGAGTGCTAAAGGGCGAGGCACAGCCCACGCTGCTGCTGAGCGTATCGGTGCTCACCGCGGGGCATGATTTGGCCGGGGAGAGGGGGGCATGAAGCACCTGGAGCTCCTCGTGGAGGCCATCTCCGCGCGGTACGGGCTGGCACCGCAGCCCGACTGGCCAGAGCGCATCCACAGGGGTCTGGCGGTCATCGCAGAGGACCTGGGTCTCCCCCGCGACGAGCTGAGGCGACGTCTGCCCCAAGACAGGGCTCTGCTCCGTCGCCTGGCCGGGCACCTGACGGTGGAGGAGACCTTCTTCTTTCGCCAGCCGGATCACTTTTCGGCCCTGGTCGCTCACCTGCGACGTCGCCTCCTGGCGGGCGGAGCGGCAGAGAAGGTGAGAGTCTGGTCCGCCGGGTGCGCCGGGGGAGACGAGCCGTACTCCCTGGCAATTGCCCTCACCGATAGCCTGGAGGCCAGCCTGGTTCGCCGGGTGGACATCCTCGCCAACGATCTGAACCTGCGCGCGCTGGAGCGAGCCCGGGCGGGCCTGTTTCGGAGCTGGTCCTTCCGTACACAGGATCCAGCACGACTCCGGCGCCACTTCACTGTCACTGCCCGTGGGGAGCACCGGCTGCACCATGAGATCCGTGAGATGGTGCGCTTCGAGCACCTCGGAATCCAGCAGCTTGCCGAGCGCTTGCAGGACGGATCCCTGGACGCGATTTTTTTTCGGAATGTGTCGCTGTACCTGGACCCGCGGTCGAGCAGCGAGCTCTTTGGGCATTTTTCGCGCCTGCTGCGCGAAGATGGCTGGCTGCTCGTGGCCAGCTCGGACCAGCGCCCCGACAGGGATCTCTTCGTCGCCCATGACAAGCTCACCACGACCATCTTTCTCCCACGTTCGGCCGAGGACCGCTCAGGCGGTCGTCGCCACACGGGCTCATTGGGAGCCACCGTCGCCAGGGACTGGATCCCGCCCTCTGGCGCCCCCAGGCGCGCCACGCCATCTCCCCCCGCGCCTCCTGCGACTCCTGTGGATCGGGTTCGAGCGGCGGCGACGCCCTCGCCTGGAGACATGCTGGCGCGGGCCCGACGGCGGGCAGACCGGGGGGGCTACGACGAGGCGCTCACCGCCTGCGACGCGCTCATTGCCCAGGAGCCGACCCTGGCGGACGCCCACCAGCTTCGCGGAGAGCTGCTGTTTCACAAGGAGCTCTACAGCGAGGCTGTCGGGGCCTTGCGCCAGGCCATGGAGCTGGACAAAAGCGACCTGCTCAGTCGCTACTGGTATGCCCTGGCGCTCCAGGCCTCTGGACGCACCGAGGAGGCCCACAGGGAGGTTGTTGAC
The DNA here is from genome assembly GCA_024276595.1 of Myxococcota bacterium. Lineage (GTDB taxonomy): Bacteria > Myxococcota_A > Polyangia > HGW-17 > JAJRWW01 > JAJRWW01. Next base: position 5,019 of record JAJRWW010000579.1, on the reverse strand, counting down.
CTGCAGGCCTGCACAGAGGCCCTGTCGGAGAAACAGCTCCTGTCGGATGGACGCACCAACGCGGCGGAGCTATTGAACGCGGCCAGAACGCTCAAGCGGAGCCTGGGATGACCTCCTCACGAGATGAGCCACGCGGAGACAGCCACAAGGAGGAGGTGCTCGACCTTCGAGCCCGCGCCCTCGCCGCCATCCCGGCGAAGCAGGAGCGGCGCAAGCTCCTCGCCCATGTTGTGGTGATGAGCGTGGGCCAGGAGAGGTACGCCATCGCGGCCCAGGTGGTGAAGCTGGTTCTCAGACCCCCGCCGATCACCCCACTGCCCGGGCTCCCCCGGTGGATTCGAGGGATCGTGCAGGTCCGGGGAGAGCTCATGTCGGTGGTGGACCTGGCCAGGTGGTTCAGGGTGGGAGCCCACACCTCGGAGGCATCCCACCTGGTGGTCCTGGAGGGGCCCCGTGGCCTCCTGGGGCTCCTGGTGGACTCGGTTGACGACCTTCGCGCCATCTACGAGGACGAGATAGCACGGGATCTGCGAGACGGCTCGGTGGGCTCCGACCGCGGCATCTCCCACACCACCAGGGATCTAGTGGCGCTGATCGATCCTGCGCGGCTTTTTGGCCATCCAGAGATCGCGGGCCTGGATCGCGCTGGCGGAGACAAGGGATCCCCCGACACAACTTGACCTGGAGATCACACCCATGAACGGCTCCAATGACATTGTTTTGCTGACGATCATTCTTCTGCCCCTGTCCGGTCTGATCAACCTGGCAATATACCTCAAGTACCGGCGAGGGCTGGCCACCAAGATATTCCTGCTGGTGTCGCCGGCCATCGTGGTGGTGGCCATCCAGGGCACGGCTCTGGGCGTCTACGGCCTGAGGAGCCTGCTGGCCCTGTACCTCATCCCGTCGGGCACGATAATCTCGGTTGTCATGCTGGTGCTCCTGTTTCGCGCCGTGGTAAAGGGCACGGCCTCTCACGTGCAGGAGATGCTGGCCAACGCAACGCAGCTCTCCGCCACGGCGAAGGAGACCGCGGCCACGGCGGCGGAGCAGGCGGCCATGGTGGCCCAGGTGACCACGACCATCGACGAGATAAAGCACACCTCCAGGGCGGCGGCGGAGAACGCCCAGGACGTGCTCAAGACCGCCAGCGAGGCGGTGGAGATGGGGCGCCGGGGCATCGAGGCGGTGGAGGACGCCCTGCACGTGATGCAGGCCATCTCCCAGGCCAGGGACGTTGTGGACACCATCAACGACCTGGCGGAGCAGTCCAACCTCCTGGCCCTGAACGCCAGCATCGAGGCGGCCAAGGCCGGGGAGCACGGTAAGGGCTTCGCCGTCGTTGCGGCCGAGGTGAGGAACCTGGCGGAGCAGTCCAAGGAGGCCACCAGGACCATCCGTGAGGCCATCGGGCGCACCGACGACGGTCAGAAAGCCATCGAAGCAGTTAACCAGGCCATCTGCAACCTGGCCAACGTCCTGGAGGAGACCGCCGACAGGGCGCGCCAGATCTCGGGCACCACCACCCAGCAATCTGCTGGCATAGCGCAGATAAGTGAGGCGATGGTCTCGGTGGACCAGGGCGGCAGGGACATGTCCACCGCATCTCAGCAGCTCCAGGAGGCGGTGGACAACCTGCAGGACATCGGTCACGGCCTGCAGTCCTTCGTCATGGGTAGCTCCAGCAATGGGTGACAGCGAGGAGCTCCTGGCGCTCTTTTCGCAGGAGTCGGTGGAGCTCATCGACAGGCTGGCTCACCTGCTGGACCTCCTGGAGGATGACACCGCAGAGGGGCGCCAGAGCCTGCTGACCGAGGCTCTGCGCGTGGCCCACAACCTCAAGGGTGCAGCTCTGACTGTTGGCCACACCCCCCTGAGCGACAGCGCCCACGCCCTGGAGGACGTTCTGGCAGAGCTCGGAGGTGCCACCTCGGAGCGCCCGGAGGCGAGTCTCCTCCAGCGGCTGCGGGGCTCGCTGGACCGTCTGTACTCCCTGGCCGAAGAGCCCCCCCCTCCCCAAGGAGACGATGATCTCCACCGGGCCGAGGCCAGGGACGATCCCGCGACCCGGCCGCGGTCGCCCGGCCAGGCTCCTGCGCGCTCATCATCTCGCGCCCCTCTCTCTGGCTCGGTGGAGTCCGCGGCATCCACGGCCGGTGGAGAGACCTCCATGAGGGTGGACTCCCGGCGACTGGACGCCTTGATGTTCCACATTGGTGAGCTCCTGAGGACGCACAGCAGGGCCGTCAGCAGCCACCGGGGGATCTCCGATCTGAAGGGGCGGCTGGATGAGCTGCTCTCGTCGGATGAGCTCGACGCCGAGGCCCTGGCCGAGCTTTCCTCACGGCTCGGTGCAGCCCTCCGGCAACGTCGGCAGGAGATACTGGCCTTTGGTCGGCTCACGGTGGAGATGAACGACGCGATGAAGCGCGTCAGGATGATGCCCCTGTCCGGTCTCGAGCCCTTGCTGCGGCGGACCGTGAGGGATACCGCTCAGGGGGTGGGCAAGCGTGTCGATCTTACCGTGGAGCTGGGCAACATCGAGCTGGACAGGTGGCTCATGGACCAGCTCAAGGACCCGCTTATGCACCTTTTGAGAAATGCCGTGGACCACGGAATAGAGTCGGCCGAGGCCAGGGCCGCCGCTGGCAAGCCCCCCCGGGGCCAGGTGCGGGTTGCGGCGGCCTTGCAGGGCAGCCAGGCGATCATCGAGGTGACGGATGACGGCCATGGGATCGACCTGGACAAGATCGTCGCCGCCGCCCTGGAGCAGGGCCTGGTGGAGGAGTCTCGGCTGCTGCAGATGTCCGACTCCGAGGTGACCGAGCTGCTGTTTCATCCCACTCTCTCCACGGCCTCGGGGGTCAGCATGACCAGCGGGCGGGGGGTGGGTCTGAGCGTCGTCAAGGAGCGTCTGGAGCAGATGGGTGGGAGCGTCCACATCCCCTCGGCCCAGGCTGGGAGTGGCGTCACCTTTGTCATGACATCGCCCGTTTCGGTGGTGTCCGTGGCCGGCTTCCTGCTGCGGCTGGGGTCCCAGGTCTACACCGTGCCTCTCAGCGACGTGGCTCGCATCAAGAGCGTGCGTCGAGATCAGCTCGCCACGGTGGATGGGCTGGCCTACCTGGGCGGCGAGGGGGATGAGCCCCTGCGGGTTCTCCTGCCCCACAAGATCCTGGGTCTGCCTCCTGAGCCACCGGAAACGGAGCTCAAGCTGGTGGAGCTCCTGCGCGGCGAGGACAGGCTCGGGTTGCTGGTGTCGGACGTCCTGGGAGAGATGGAGCTGACCACGAGGCCCCTCCCCTGGAATGTCACGGCGGTGGAGTACGTCTCCGGAGCGACCGTCCTCGATGATGGCACGGTGGCCCTGGCGCTGCACTTGCCGTCTCTTTTCGACGTGGCCTCGCGGGCCACCGACAGCATCCACGCCAGGGCTCCTGCAGAGAGGGGCAAGCTCCGGATACTCGTGGTGGACGACTCCCTGACTAGCCGGACCCTGGCCCGCAACACCCTCGCCTCGGCGGGCTTCGATGTGTCTGTGGCGGTGGACGGCGTGGACGCCTGGCGGCAGCTCGAGCTGGGGCGCTTCGACCTGGTCGTCTCGGACATCAACATGCCGGGCATGGACGGCTACGAGCTGACCCGCAAGATCCGCAGGCACGAGTCCATGGGGAGCCTGCCCGTGGTGCTCATCTCCACGCTGAGCAGCCACGAGGACATGGAGAGGGGGGTCGCCGCTGGTGCGAACGAGTACGTGGTCAAGGGGCACCTGGAGAACACCCGGCTCCTCGAGGCTGTGAACGGGTTGCTGCTGTCATGATCCATGTGCTCATCGTGGACGACTCGCCCACCGCGAGCCTGGCCTTGAGGCAGGCGCTGGAGAGCGACGTCTCCATCCAGGTGGTGGGCGAGGCGAGGAGCGGGGCAGAGGCGTTGCGGCTCATTCGTCGCTTCACTCCGGACATGGTCACCATGGACGTCAACCTGCAGGGAGAGGACGGCATCGACGTCACCGCCACGATAATGGCCACCTCGCCCAGACCCATCCTCGTGGTAACGGGCGTATTTCCCTCTGACCCCACCCTCTCCTATCGCGCGGTGGAGGCGGGAGCTTTGGAGGTGACGGCCAAGATCTGTGGTCCGCACATGCCCCAGTATGCGCGGGAGCGGGACCACCTGGTTCGGCTGGTCAAGACCCTCTCGGCGGTGCCGGTGGTGCATCGCTATCGTCGGGCCTCACCCTTTGCCCCGCCAGAGGCAAAGGGGGGCCTGGCTGCCCTGGCCAGACCCAGGGCCTGGCGTCTCGGAGGATCTCCCGACTTGGTGCTGATGGGGGCATCCACCGGTGGGCCCGCCACCGTCGCCCGGATCCTCAGCCAGCTACGGGCCCCCTTCGACCTCCCCCTCGTGGTGGTTCAACATATCAGCTCGGGGTTCGCCGAGGGGTTCTCCCGGTGGCTCTCAGCCGTCACGGGGCACCAGACCGTCACCGTGGACGAGCCCAGGCGGATCCTGCCGGGGCGAGTCCATCTAGCCTCCGACGGGGAGCAGATGGTCTTCGCCTCCCGGGATCGCCTCGCTCCGGCGAAGGCGTCGAAGGAGAGCCACTACGCCCCTTCCTTTGACGAGCTCCTCTCCAGCGCCGCCCGCCACGGCGTCGCCGCCCTCTCCGTGATCTTGACCGGCATGGGCTCCGACGGCACAGAGGGTCTCACGGCCCTGCGCTCTCTGGGCGGCACCGCCATCGCCCAGGCGCCATCCTCCTGCGTGGCCACGGGGATGCCCACCTCGGCGATCGAGGCCGGGGTAATCGACCGTGTCCTCCACCCCGAGGAGATAGCCTCCACCCTCGCAGCCCTCGTATCCTGAGCTCGCGTGGCTCGCCCCGGCTGGGACCTCGGCTCCCTCGGCGGCCCGCCCTCAGGTGCTCCCCTTTCGGCCGCTCTGCTTTGCCCTCGTGGCTCGCGTGCTCTTGGGGGCAGCCCGGCTCCTCGTCCTTGGCTTTGGCTCAGATTCTGG
>JAJRWW010000578.1 GCA_024276595.1 Myxococcota bacterium | reverse complement strand
TCGGCTCAGCGGGACAGATCCAGGGCAGCCGCCGGCTAGTAGCTGAGGGTGGCGTTGGCGTCCATGCAGGCCTGGACCAGCTTCCCTCCGGCCACCAGCTCGGCCTCGTCGAGGAGCATCTCCTCGGTGATCTTTCGCTCGTTCACGCACGGCGTACAGACCCATATCTTGCCACCCTGCTCCAGGAAGCTGGCGATGAGCTCATGGAGAGGAGCCAGGCCAGCGGCGAAGATGTGCTCGTAGCAACCTTTCTTGGCCAGGAGGACCCCGGTCCCCTGAAGGGCGATGGTGACCTGCACGTCGAGCACCAGCGCCGCGTTGGCCACGACAAAGGGCAAGGTGGCTCGCTCGGGGTCCTCAGGACCGTGGGTGGCAACGATGACCATTGATTCTTGCTGGGCGTCAGACATTGTTCTGCGTGCTCCTTCACTGTTGGTGTCGGGGCCCCTGCGGAGCCTCCGGGTTGAGTGGTCAGGGAGCGCTGGGAAGGACGCCAGGGTCGGCCTCCACATCCGCCTGGGCAGCCGGGAGCGCCTTCTGTCCACGCTCCCGTCGAGCGAGCCACCGGGCGCGATCACCGATCACGGAGTCGGCCAGCAGGCGGGAGATGTCGCGGTAGCGCCCGGCCGAGGCCTCGGCAGCGCCGGTCAGATTGACCAGGCAGATGGGGCACATGACAGCAACGGTCCCCCGTTGCGAGCGCTCCCCTTGCTCCCCTCGCCCCGCTGCTTCCACATGCGCAGTGCTCAGGCTTTCGGCGAGCTGCTCCACCCGCCTGGCAGCGATCTCGTGGGCTCTGCGTGGAAAGAGAGACTCGATGGGCCCGCCGCAGCAATGCGTCCAGACTCCAGAGAGCTCCGGCTCCACCACGGCGGCCCCGATGGAGGTCAGCAGGCGTCTGGGTGAGTCCACCACGGACTCGTATCGGGCGTATACACAGGAGTCGTGCACCACCACGGGCCCGTCGTGCATCTCCCGCGGGACCAGGCCGCGCTCATCAAGGATCTCCAGGTAGCTCCTCACCTCGATCTCGAAGCCCTCGATGAGCTGTGGGTAGACACTGCGCAGCATGTGGGTGGTGTGGGGATCCACGGTGATGAGCCTCTTGACGCCATGGGCCTGTAAGGCAGCGACCACTCTCCGGGCGTGCGCCGCAAGGGCGGAGTCCACACCTTGATCGTGGACGAGGGCGCCAGTGTACATGTCGTCCCCGTATAGGTAGCCAAACTCCACCCCCGAGGCTCTCAGAAGGAGCGCAATGTCCCGCAGCATCGAGTCGTAGACCGCGCGTTCCCGCCGCCTCGCACGGGAGAGGAACCACGAGATGTTGAGTACCTTGTTCACGACCCTGCCAGCACCCATCACGCGCGTGAGCCAGGAGTCCTCCAGGCTGGCCATGCGCCTGGCCATCTTGGAGATGGCTGGAATGAGCTGGTACATCTGCCCCGTGTAGATGACAGTCTCACCGCCGAGGGGGATCCCCAGCCCACGCGCCCACCTGGTGTGCAGCCGGCGCGACAGGGGCAAGACGCTTCCACGCCGCCGAAGATTGTCCGAAAGGATGCCCAGGACCGCCTTTTTTTGAAGTGGCATTTCGTTCACTCCCCAAGACCAAGCTGATGCTTTACCAGGTGCCGACGCAAGATCCGTACGTTCTCGGTGATGGGCACCTCGGCCGGGCAGCTCGCCTCGCAGCTCCTGCAGAGCAGACAGGAGAATATGGTGTCCTCCTGCTGTCGGATCCTCTCTGCCAGCCCCAAAATTGCGTGACGAAACAGCTCCCTGGGCAAGGAGCCAATCTCCATGGGACACAGGGCCGTACAGACACCGCAGCTCATACAAGCGGCGGCGTCGAAGGGGCCGTCCAGCGACCCGAGAAACTCCTCGTCAACCCTGATCATGGCCGCCTCCTCGTTGCGCGAGCGCGTAGGGGTAGTAGTCATCGGCGCGGCTCTTGGCTTGCTCCGCGACCAGGCCGTGACGCCGCATCCCCATGAGCCAGACGGTGACCTCCCAGCTCGGGCAGGCGAGGGCGTCGGCGAGCTAGGGGATGGTTAGCGGTCCACTTTCGAGCACCTCGAGGATCCTCGGGCGCCACAGCATCTCGTCGCGCAGCACCTCCGCGTGATTGCGCAGCCCCTTGCCAGCCATCACGCCACCTCCTTGGCCAAGGCGTCGATCATCGCCTTCACCTGTTGGTGTGTGTAGCCCTCCACCGCGAGAGCCTCCTCGGGGCAGGAGGGCACACATCCTCCGCACCCCTTGCACAGAGTCTGGTTCACTGCGGCAACCCGCCTTCCGCCCTCATCAAGCTCACCAATTGCACCATAGGGACATGCTGGCAGGCAGGCCCAGCAGCCGGTGCACGCCAGCGGATCCACGGTGGCCACGAAGGGCGCAAGGTCGATGTAGCCCTTGAGCAATAGCGCTCCCGCCTTGGCCACCGACGCCATGGCCGACGCAACGGACTCCGGCAGGTTCTTGGGCCCCTGCGCAGCCCCTGCAATGAGCACTCCGTCGAGCACTGTCTCCACTGGCCGCAGCTTGGGATGGATCTCGTTCAGGAATCCGTCCTGGCCAACGGGAAGCTTCAAGACATCCACCAGGGCTGCGTTGCTGCTGGCCTCCATGCCGGTAACTAGCACAACCAGGTCGGGTCGAAGCTCCAGGGTCTCGCCCCCGGTTAGCTGGTCATGGACCAGCACGCGCAGGCCTCCATGGACCTCGGAGATCTCTGGAGGCTCATGGTCGGGGACCTTCACAAAGACGGAGCCTCGCCCCAGGGCCTCCTCCAGGAGCAGCTCCTGCTTCCCATAGGTGCGAAGGTCTCGATACAGGTGGTACTGACGCAGGTCGGGGTCCTGCTCGTGGGCCAGCAGGGCGGTGTGCACCGCCGCGCTACAGCAGAAACGGGAGCAGTAATGGTGCCCATTCTCGGCTCCAGGTGCCTGCCGACTACCCACGCAGTAGACATACACAAGAGTATGGGCCGGCCCTCCTCTGCACCGTCCAATGTCCTGCGGAGCTCCTCGAGGGTCAGCACTCCCGGTAAACCCCAGCCCAGCTCCTGGGCGGCAGGCTCGTATGGCGAGAAGCCTGTGGCGACGACGATGGCCCCTACGTGGAAGCGCTTCACATCCCCACCATCCCCCAGTCGGAGGGTGACGCTGAAGTCGCCCACGGCACCAGCCCTTTCCACCACCTCCGCGCCCGTGTAGAGCTGGATCCCCGAACGTCGGTGGAGCTGGTCCAGCAGCTCAGAGATCAGCTCCTCGCCAGACCTGTTGTTCGGGAAGAGAGGACCCCAGGAGGCTATGTGTCCTCCAGGCCGCTCACTCCGCTCCACCAGCAGTACCTCTATGCCCAAAGAGTCCAGCGACAGGGCCGCTCTTAGCCCGGCCACCCCGGCCCCAATTACCATGACCCGGGGAAGGGTCTGCACCCGGATGGTCTCCAGGGAGCGCCCGGCTCGGGTGCGAGCAATGCCCGCGCGCACCAGGCGGATCGCCTTGGCGGTGGCGCCCTCCCGCTGGTGTGTGTGCGCCCAGGAGCACTGCTCCCGGATGTTGACCTGGTTGTAAAGAAAGCGGTTCAGACCTGCCCTTGAGGCCATGGCACGGAAGGTCTCCAGGTGCAGCTTCGGCGAGCACGAGGCGACCACGATCCCGTCCAGCTTCTCCTCCTGGATGGTCTCGATGATCTCCTGCTGCGTGGCATCGGAGCAGGTGAACATGGCCACCTTGGCAACCGCCACATCCGGCTCGCCCTCAATGACCTCCGCCACCCTCTTCACGTCTACGTGGTCTGATATGTTGCCCCCGCACTCGCAGATGAAGGCCCCAATTCTTCTCTGGCTCATGGCTCAAATCCCGTGTGGGCGAGGTGTGCCGCCACCTGTGCGGCCGCCGCGCCTGAGTGGACGATGGTGTCGGGTATGTCTCGCGCCGCCGACGCCGCTCCAGCCACGAAAACGCCGTCGATGCTGGTTCGACCGGGCTCAAGATCCACGTCCACCTCCCGCACAAAGGGCAACACATCGGTCTCCAAAGCTCCCGGCTCGAAGAGGGAGAGGACCTCCCTGTTGGGCAGCAGGCCCACCGAGAGCACCACCAAATCGTGCTCGGCGGTCTTGTGTCCGCCACCATCGACGAGATCCTCGTAGTGCAGCACCAGGTCCTGGCCCTCGGTCTCCTGGATCCGCCCCACGCGCCCCTTCACAAAGTAGACGCCCATGGCCCTTGCCTGCTCGTAGAACTCGTCGTAGCCCTTTCCGAAGGCACGGATGTCGATGTAGTAGATGGTAATGTCCGCCAGTGGAAGTGCTCCCATGAGGAGCTGCGCCTGCTTGGCCGAGTACATGCAGCAGACCTGGGAGCAGAGGCGGTTGCCAACGGTCAGGTCACGCGAGCCTGTGCACAAAACGAAGGCGATGTTGGCCGGAGCCTTGCCATCCGAGGGTCGCATCACCGCGTTGTAGGGCCTCGTGGGCGCCAGGATGCGATCCATCTGCATCGCGTCGATGACGTTCGGGAAACGCCCAAAGCCGTACGCGGGCTTGGCCGTGGCGTCGAAGAGCTCGAAGCCCGTGGAGAGGACCACCGAGCCCACCTCCACCAGGACCTCCTCGGGCTGCATGTCCAGGCAAATGGCATCTGCCGGGCATGCCAAGACGCACTCTCCGCACTGGGCGCAACCCCCACAGTCCAGGCAACGGTTGGCGCTCCGCAGGGCGGCGTCCTCGTCCATGGTCTGCTCGATCTCGGCGAAGGGCTCGGTGGCCAGCCGCTCGGACACGGGTCGCTCGGGGAGGTCCACTGGTGGACGAAGTGAGATGCCTGGGCCCTGGCGAGCCAACACCGCCGAGCTGTCCTCCCGGTCCAGCCTCTGCTCAAAGGGAGCGTCCTGGGCGCCGAGCCCACGCAGGCGCCGATCCATGTAGAAGGCGGCGCGCTTGCCCTGGGCCACCGCCTGAACGATCATGGACGGGCCCGTAACCGAGTCACCCCCGGCGTAGACCCCGGACAAGGATGTCTCCAGCGTCTCCGAGTCCACCACCATGGTCTCATCGCGGCGCAGCTTTAGCTCCTCGGCAAAGGGCGCCGTGCTCGGCCGCAGGCCGATGGCCACGATGGCCAGGTCCACCCTCACCTTGTGCCCGGAGCCTTCCACCGGGATGGGTCGGCGCCGGCCACTCTCGTCGGGCTCGGCCAGCTCCATGGTCACGCAGTCCATGGCCACCAGGCGACCACCCTCGCCGAGAAAGCGCGTGGGCAGAGTGAGCTCGTCCAGGACCACCCCCTCGTCCAGAGCGGCCTGAACCTCCCAGCGGTGGGCGGGCATCTCCTGCCGGGTGCGCCTGTACACCAGCGTGACCCTGGCAGCGCCCAGACGCAGGGCAACCCGGGCAGGATCGATGGCGGCGTTGCCTCCGCCGATGACCGCCACGTGCTTACCCCGCAGGTCCGGAGGGCTCTCCCTGCGGCTGGACTCGAGGAAGGAGATGCAGTCCGTTATGCCCTCGAGCTCCTCCCCTGGGATGCGCAAGGCTCTGCCTCTGCGAGTCCCAAGGGCCAGAAAAACGGCGTCAAAGCCGCTCTCGCGCAGCTCGGCCACGGACTCGACTGGGCTGCTCGTGTGGATCGTCACACCCACGGCGCGGACATTTGCAATGTCCCGGTCCACCACCCGGCAGGGCAGCCTGTACTCCGGAATGCCGAAACGGAGCATGCCGCCCGGCTCGGGCGCGGACTCGAAGACATGGACGCTGTGTCCCCCCTTCGCCAGAAAGTAGGCCGCCGAGAGGCCGGCCGGACCGGAGCCAACCACTGCCACCCGTCTGCCAGTTCGCTCTACAGGGGGGACCTGTTCCGGCTCGGGATGACTCAGAACGTAGCGGTCAACCATGAAGCGCTTGAGCGCCCGAATGGCAACAGGCCCCTCCAGGTCTCCGCGAGTACATTCCCCCTCGCAGGGGGCATAGCACGCACGGCTCAGGCTGCCTGGAATCGGCGCGTCCTGAAGGTGAAGGCGGTAGGCCTCCTCGATCTTTCCGGCACGGATCAGGGAGACGTAGCCGTGCGCCTTGACCCCAGCGGGGCAGGTGTGCGTGCAGGGAGACGTGGCCCGCCGGTCGAGCACGGCCTTCTTGGGCACAGCCTGTGGGAAGGCGATGTGCGCTGCGCGACGGGCGATGAGGTCCCGGTTGTACTCATCTGCCACCGAGACGGTACACGCATCCTCGCACTGTGCGCAGCCGGTGCAGGCTCCTGCGTCCACGTAGGTGGGTTTGCGAGCGACCTGCACACGAAAGCTCCCGTCGGCCAGGGGGCTGATGCGCTCCACCTCGCTGTAGACCATTAGGGTGATATTGTCGTGGTTGGCCGTGGCCGCCATCTTGGGGGTGGCGATACAGCTCGCACAGTCCAGGGTGGGAAACACCTTCGACAGCAGGATCATCTTCCCTCCAATGGAGGGCTGCTTCTCCACGAGCAGCACCCTGCGCCCCATGTCTCCCAGGGTCAACGCCGACTCCATGCCGGCGATGCCACCGCCGACCACGAGCACGTCATAACGCATGTTCAGTCTCCAGCCATCTCCATGAGCAGGTCGTTGAAGCTCTCCATGTGAGCCACGAAGGACTCGGAGCAGACCGAGCAGATCGCGGCCATCTTGAGGCGACGGGGATCGTGCCCGTGCTCCTCCAGCAGACCCTGAGCCACCTCCACCACCTCGCCCGTACGGGCTGTGCAGTCCTACAAGTAGGCGCAGTCGGTGCCGTCGGCAGCGATGAACACCCCAGCGAAGCCCGCCTCGATGGCCCGCAGCACCCATCGTGGATCCACCCCGCTGGAGCAGGGCAGCGCCAGCACCTTCACGGAGGTCGGATAGGCCATGTGCGAGCTGCCGGCGAGGTCGATCCCCGGGTCCGATATGGTGTTGGTGGAAAACACCAGGATCGCGGGCTCTGGGCGACGCTCCCCCGCAGGGCCGCTCATCACTTCCCCCTCCGGACGAAAAGACGCCAAAAGCCCGCCTCCTCCACGTCGCCGAGGTACTCATGTCCCACCTTCTTCGACCAGAGGGGGATGTCCTCCAGGGTTCCCTTGTCAGAGGTCAGGACCTCCATGACGCTGCCCACAGGAGCTGCAGTGATCCCTCGCTTCGCCTCCAGCAGAGGCCCAGGGCAGGCGGTCCCGCGGGCGTCAACGGTCTTGGCCACGTCCAGCTTGGTAAGGTCATTGCTCATGCCAATCCTCCTTGTTAGTGTTCATAGCTTCGAAACAACGCAACTATGTGGCCCAAAAAAAAGGGCCTGGCAGCCGTGCCTCAGGCCTCGTCAGCGACAACCCTGACAGCGTCCAGCTCCTGCGCCACCAGACCTCGAGTCTTCAGGTCGTCCAGAAGCACCGAGCGGATCAGGTTGCAGGCGTCCACCAGCCGCGGGTCGCAGATGCTGTAGTAGGCTGTCTGGCCTTCCTTGCTCACGTTGACGATGCGATGGCCCCTGAGCACGGCCAGGTGCTGGCTGATGTTCGACAGTGGGACACCTATCGTCCTTGCCATCTCGCCCACGCTCATCTCCCGGACCCCCAGCATCGCGAGGATCATCAACCTCTTGGGGTTCGCGAGGGTCTTGCAAAAGCTCGCGTGGAGGTCGAAAACTTCGCGATTCAGAATCTTCATGCGATCCCCGCTCGAGCGCCTCGTCGTGCTTCCGGGCTCCTTGATTGCATACTTTGCTAGCTTCGCAACTTCGTAAGTATACGTTGTGTACCGACCTGGAAGCACAGTGTCAAGGCCTTTTTCGCACAGACCGGGCAGGAGCCCACGAGGAGGCCCTGATCGTACCCGCTTGCCTTGTGGCCAGGCCAACGGCTGAGCAGAGACCATGGGAAGAATCAAAAGGTAGCCAGGTACACCCTGCCCGCCTGGACAGACGCGGTGGATGGTGCAGCGCCCTGGTGGAATACCTTGACAGTGCCGCCGTTGGTTGTCGAGCCGCCGCCCCCTCGGGCGTCGACGGTCCCTGAAAGCACCACCGAGGGCGCCTTGAGCAGGACGCCGCCCCCTGCTCCTGCGCCACCAGCACCGCCAGCACCGCCAGTGACGCCGTGGGATCCGCCATTTTCGCATTGACGATCAATGCAAGCGTTGTAGCCAGCCTGGAAGAACCCGAGCGCCGCGCTGCCGCCAGCGCTGCCGCCCGTGGCCGCCGCGCTGCCCCCGTTGCCGCCAGAGCCTTCCAGGTCGCAGGTGTAGGATCCGAAGGCACCATTTGTGCCGCCGCTGCCATCTCCCCTGGACCAGGCCTTGCCCGCGGTCGTGATCCTCCCGGCCACCACGATCTCCACGGAGGCCTCCAGGACCACGTAGCCTCCCCCTGGGTTGCCCGCCCCGCCACCACCTGACCCTCCCACGCTGGAGTACATGGGCTCGTAGGCACAGGCGCCCCCCGAGCCCCCGCCACCGCCCGCCCCCATGCGCACGGAGGTGTCCGTGGTGGAGTCGCCGTTGAGCCCATTGCCCGCGTAGCCGCCCCGCCCACCCACGAGGCCGCCACGGGGCCCGTCGGCGCTGGAGCTGGACACTGAATCCCCACCCGAGCCTCCGAAGGGCCCTCCCCCTCTGCCCCCAGCCCCGGAGATGGACCGGGAGTCCGCCCCCGAGGCGCCGGAGCCGTCCTGTCCGCCGCCATGACCGCTGCCCCCGGAGCCGTGGGTGCAGCTCACGCAGGAGTTGCCGGTGTAGCACGGTGAGGCAAAGCCGGCCGCCCCCGCGCCGCCGCCACCGCCACCGCCACCGCCATAGCCCGCGCCGCCAGCGTCGATGGTGGCGCCGGCGAGGACCTCGATGCGCCGCGCTACAATGTGCAGGCAGCCGGTCTCGCCCACGTCACAGGTGGCGACATCATCCAGGCCGTTGTATGGGGTCACGGTGACGTCGCTGGCGATCCTCACCGTGGAGCCGGGATACTCCATCCGGCCCGAGAGGCTGGCGCCGAGCGTGACCACGCACTCGCCGCTGGTGCAACCCACGCCCGATGGGCATTGGTTGCCGCAAAAGCCGCAGTTGTCCACATCGGCGCCGAGATCGATACACTGGCCCCCACATTCCATCAGAGAGCCACCACACCCGCTGTCGGGCACCCCGACGGCGTCTCCCAGCACCGCCGCGTCCACCGCAGCGGCAGCGTCCCAGACCCGGGCATCCAGGTCCAGGCCAGAGCGACCGGACAACGCACATCCGGCCCAGAGCGCACACAAAAGCACAAGCAGAAAGAGCCCGGACCCCCTTTCTGGGCTCAGTGACCGTGACAGATGCTCCACAGCTCGCATCACACCTCCTCTCCCAATGAAAAGAGTACCAAGTAATCAGGATCCCTGTCCAGCCGCCCCTACGGGGGTTGACACTCTGGCGCCGGGCTTCGTACAGTCTGGCCGCATGGATCTCCCAGGCACACGCCCATGACAGAGCCCGATCACCACGGCCGCAGATCTCACGCCCTTTACCTGCTTGGCGCTCGGGCCCCTGCCCCCT
>JAJRWW010000577.1 GCA_024276595.1 Myxococcota bacterium | reverse complement strand
GTCCTTCGTGGCGGTGGAGCTCCACGCCATCGATCTCCTGGATGTCTCCGACGGCGGCCTTGGGGCGCTCAGGGGTCGCCAGCCAGGCCTGGAGGTGAGCCTCGCCAGGCGCCTGGCCACCCTCGAGACCCTGCTGGCCCATCTCCTGCGGTCCGCTCGAGGCGTCTGCCTGAGCGAGGCGGCCAGGTGCCTCCCTTGAGGAGCCAGGGGCTGGGACCCGAGGGCTGCCTCGCTTCCCCGGGGTCGGCGCGGCTCCGTCGTCGATTCGTGATGGATCTGTGCTAGATTCCCCGCGTGAGCGCAGGCAAGTTTCATCCGACGCAGTTTGGGCGATATGTCCTGGAGGAGCGTATCGCCCAGGGTGGCATGGCGGAGATATTCCGGGCCACGAGCCGAGGAGCCCACGGCTTCGCCAAGACCCTGGTTGTCAAGCGTATCCTCCCCGAGCAGGCGGCCAACCCGCGCTTCGTGGAGTGGTTCATCGACGAGGCCAAGCTGATGATGCGCCTGGACCACCCCAAGATCGTCCAGGTGCTTGACTTCGGCGAGGTGGACGGCCGCTACTACATCGCAATGGAGTACGTCAAGGGCATCGACTGCCTGAAGCTCCTGCGAGAGTGCGCTCGGAGACGCTGGCGCCCATCCCCGGTCATTGCGGTGCACATCATCGCCGACGTGATGGACGCCCTGGACTACGCACACAACCTGACCGACTCCGAGGGGCGTCCGCTCAACATCGTGCACAGCGACGTCTCCCCCTCCAACATCTTCATCTCGGACCTGGGAGAGGTGAAGCTCTCGGACTTCGGAATCGCCACCATGGGTGGCCGCCGGGGTCGGGTGGAGTCGGGGGTGGTGCGCGGAAAGTACGGCTACCTGCCCCCCGAGGCCGTTGTGGGCCTGCCCGTGGACCACCGGGGAGACATCTTCTCCGCCGGGGTCGTCCTGGCGGAGCTGTTGATGGTGCAGCGGCTGTTTCGAGGGGAGAGCTACATGGACGTGCTCATGCAGGTGCGGGACTGCAACCTGGAGCGCCTGGATGAGTTCGGCCAGCACATCTCACCGGACCTGCGGCAGATCCTCGGCTACGCCCTCACCCGCGACCCTTTCTTGCGCTACCAAAACGCCCTCGCCTTCCGAGACGCGCTGCACCGTTACCTCTACGACCGACAGCAGCTCGTGCGCTCCACGTCGGTGCGTCGCTTCATGCAGCGAATAACCGCGCCGCCGAACTCCGACGCACAGGACGCCATCACAAGGAGCGCGGGCAAGCGGCCGATGCCCGCCGGGGTGCCGGGAGCCCTGGGTCCCAGCTTGCTCCACGGCGACCGTCGGATCCTGCTGGGGCCGCCTCCCCAGCCCATGCCCGTGCCCAAGGGGCCCTCCAGGAGGGTGGCTCTCTCCCGGCTCTCCTCTGGAGAGATGCTGGAGTCCCACGGCTCCGGCTCGGGGGTCGCTGCCTCTGCTGACGAGTTCGATCTCGCCGACACCCTACCCCCGCTCGAGGAGGCCATGGCGCTGCCCAGCCACGCGACCCCGGCTGACTCCCCCGCCCAGGATCTGCCGCGCCCCGCCCCAGAGCTGCCTCGCCCAACCCCCGCGCTGGAATGTGACCTGGCCGAGCGGAGCCTCCTGTCGCTGCTGTTCGAGCTCGCTGTGGAGGTGGAGACCGGCCTGGTGGTGCTTCGGGCGGCAGACACGGTGAAGGAGATCTACCTGGTGAGCGGGGATCCCCAGTACGTCTCCTCGAACATCCCCGAGGAGCTCTTCGGCCAGTTCCTGCTGGCCGAGGGAGTGCTCCGCGCCCACGAGCTTCGCCGGGCCCTGGACATCTTGCCCAGGTACCGGGGAAAGCTGGGAGAGGCGCTCGTGGCCCTGGGGATGCTTCGCCCCATGCAGGTGCTGCGGCTTCTCACGCACCAGATTCGCTCCAAGGTCTTTCACGCCTTCTGCTGGTCCTCCGGCAGGGCGACCTTCTATCGAGACGTCACCTGCGAGAGGGACCACGCGCCCCTGGGCCTGGACGCCTTCGAGCTCCTGGCGGCCGGGGTGGCGGCGCTGCCCGACTCGGTGCTCTCCGAGCGGCTCTCAGGCGCCATGGACCGAAGGCCCCGGGCAGTCAGACCTCCCCGGGTGCCGCCAGACGTGTTCCGGGTGGGAGGCTACCCCACCCAGGTGTACGAGCACCTGGACGGAGAGCACACCCTCGCCGAGCTGATGGACGAGGCCGGCCACGAGGATGCCTCGGCCTTTGCACAGATGACCTACCTGCTGCTTGAATGTGGTCTGGCCTCCCTTGACTGAGCCCACCTCCACTCGTCGCCATCGCCCCCTACCGCTCAGCTTTGGGGTGTGGCATGCTTTCGGATGCCGCTGCCAAGGACAGGCCAGATGAGAGAGATCTCCGCAACTGAAAACAGGACCAGCTCCACCGCGACCCAGGAGCCCATCGATCTCATTCGACACGGCGTTGCCCGCGCCTCCGAAGCCCGTGAGGCGGTGACCCGGGAGGTTCAGCGGCGCATTGTGGGTCAGCGAGAGGTCCTTGACCTGCTGCTTTGCGGGCTCGTGTCTCGCGGCCACTGCCTGCTGGTGGGCGTCCCCGGGCTGGCCAAGACCCTGGTGGTGCAGACCCTCGCGCAGGTGCTGGAGCTCTCTTTCTCCAGGATCCAGTTCACCCCGGACCTCATGCCCTCGGACATCACCGGCGCCGAGGTGCTGGAGGAGGAGCAGGCCACCGGGCGCCGCTCCTTCCGTTTCATCCGCGGGCCCATCTTCGCCAACATAGTCCTGGCGGACGAGATAAACAGGACCCCGCCCAAGACCCAGGCCGCCCTGCTTCAGGCCATGCAAGAGGGGAGGGTGACCGCTGGCGGCACCACCTACCCCCTGGACCCCCCTTTCATGGTGCTGGCCACCCAGAACCCCATCGAGCAGGAGGGCACCTACCCACTGCCCGAGGCCCAGCTCGACCGCTTCATGTTTCGCATCGACGTGAGCTACCCCACCGCCGAGGAGGAGCTGGCCATAGTGGCCCAGGAGACTCGCCCCCTGGAGCACCAGCTCGAGCAGGTGCTGGGACCCAAGACCCTGGGTGAGCTTCAGGACCTGGTGCTGCAGATGCCCACCCCCGACCATGTTCTGGAGCGGGCCGTGCGCCTCTGCAGGTCCACTCGGCCAGATGACGACACCGCTCCCAAGGAGGTGCGCCGCTTCGTGGCCTGGGGCGCAGGCCCTCGGGCTGCGCGGTTCCTGGTGCTAGGAGCCAAGGCGCGCGCCCTGCTGCAGGGGCGCTTCTCGCCCACCACCGACGACCTCACTGCCCTGGCACGGCCAGTGCTTCGACACCGGCTGCTGCGCAACTTCCACGCCGAGGCAGAGGGGATCACCGTGAGCGATCTGCTGGAAAAGCTGATCCCGCGGGGCCTCCAATGACGCCTGTGCCGGAGGGGCTCCGGTGAGCCTGGACCTCCTCCCTCCCGAGGAGATCGCCCGGCTCCGGGGGCTTTTTGTCCGGGCAAGGGCGGTGACCCAGGGGGTCTTCTCCGGGCTGCACCGCAGCGTGCACCGCGGAGCATCCCGGGACTTCTCCGATCACAAGGAGTACTCCCCGGGGGACGACATCCGCGACCTCGACTGGAAGGCCTTCGCCCGCATGGATCGGCCGCTCATTCGACGCTACGAGAGCGAGACCAACCGCGGCGCGCTGCTCTTGATGGACGTCTCTGCCTCCATGAGCTTTGGCAGCGGCCCGCTGGACAAGCTGGACTTCGCGCGGGTCACCGCGGCGGCCCTGGCCTTTATCTTGCTCGGGCAGCGGGACCGGGTGGGGCTGGCCCTCCTTGGCAGGCGCTGTCGCCTGGCGGTGCCCCTTCGGGCCAGGGGCGACCAGCTCGCGGCAATGGTGGCTTGCCTGGAGGGCGCTGTCTCGGACGACTCCGCAACACCACGGGCCCTGGCCGAGAGCCTGGCCGAGGCGGCCAACATGGCGCCACCCAGGAGCCTGGTGGTGGTGCTCTCGGATCTTCTGGATCCCCGGCGAGCCCTGCTCGTGGCCCTGCGCCGCCTGGCCACCATGGGCCGGGAGGTGGTGGTCTTCCAGCTTCTCTCTCCAGAGGAGGAGGAGTTCCCCTACGATGGCAGGCGCCAGTTTCTCTCCAGGGAGCTGCCCGAGGAGTCGCTCATCGGTGACGCGAGGGCTCTGCGGAGGGGATACCTGGCGGCCCTGGCGACCCTGCGTCGGGACCTGGCAGAGGCGGCGGTCGAGTCCGGGTTCTCCTTTCTGACCGCGACAACGGCCGAGGCTCCCGCCCGACTGATCCTGGACTGGATCGGCGCCCGGCGGCCAGGAGGCGGCGATCCGATCCGCCAGGTGCCCCAATGAGCCTGAGCTTCTCTTCGCCCGCGCTCCTGCTGGCGCTCGCTGGCGCTGCGCTGCCCCTGCTGGTCCACCTGCTGCGCCAACAACAGCCCCTGCGAACCCCCTTCCCCGCCCTGGTGCTCCTGCTGGGGGCCCAGAGGCGTCACGCTCGTCGCCGGAGGCTCCGCGACCTGCTGCTTCTGCTGGTGCGCATGGCGTTGCTTGCCGCGGTCGCGCTCACCCTTGCGGGACCCAACTGCAGCTTCGAAGTGCCCGTGCCCGCCACCGCCGGGCAGGACCAGGCAGCGGTTATCCTGGTGGACGACAGCCTCTCCATGCGCTACCGGCGGAGGGGGCGCACCCTCTTCAACGTGGCCCGGGAGAGGGTGCTGGGCCTGCTGGACGTGCTGCCCCCCACGGCTCAGGTGGCCATCCTCACCACCACTGACACCGGCCGACAGATCCCCGAGCTGAGCCTGAACAGGGGACGGCTGCTGGGTGTGGCAGCGGCCCTGCTTCCCACCTGGCGCAGCGCCAGCGCTTCTGACGGCCTGGTGCGCGCCCAGGCGCTCTTGCGGGACGCGCCCGCTGGAAAGCCCAGGGTGATCTACCTGGTGACGGATCTCACGCGGGTTTCTCTCCCCGAAAAGCCACGGCTCGGCCCCAAGGTGCGCCTGGAGGTGATCGACGTCGCCGGAGGCGCTCTGCCCAACCTGGGCCTGCTCTCTCTCGACGGCGGCTCCCCGTCGGTCGGCTCCTGGGGAGCTCACGGGAAGCTGCTGTTCCAGGTGCGGGTACGCAACTCCACCGGCCACCAGAGGCGCGGGGTCCGGGTAACCCTGGCGGCGAGGGGCAAGGAGCTGACCCGGGGCAGCGTCGACCTGGCGCCCCACGGCGAGTCCACCCTCTCGCTCGAGGTGCCTGAGGGCGCCATCCCGCCGGGGGCTCGCTTCCTCGAGGCGATCCTGCCTGGAGACGCCCTGGGGGCCGACGACACCAGAGCGCTCGCCCTGGGAAGGCAGCCGCCCTTGCGAGTCCTGCTGGTGGACGGAGACCCCCGGGAGACCAGGTACGACGATGAGGTCTTTCACCTGGAGGCGGCGCTGCGCTCCTTTGTGGGGGAGGGCCTGCGGTTCTACCTGCGGGTGGTGGCAGGGGCAGATCTGCCCACCGCCAGCCTGGACAAGCTGGACGTGGTGATCCTGGCAAACGTTGGCTCGGTGGAGCGCTCGGCGGTGACCCGCCTCGAACGGTTCGTCAGGCGAGGAGGTGGGCTCCTCGTCACCCTGGGAGACCAGGTGGACCCGGAGGGATACAACCAGACCCTCGGCAAGGAGCTGCTGCCCGGCTGGCTCCGCTCCATCCGGGCGGGCGGCGTCTCCGGCGGAGCTGGCGGCAGCGGTCGCATCTCCATGGTGGGCACCGATCCCTTCCTCGCCGGCTCTCTGGCCGACCCGGCGGCGCGCAGGTCGCTTGCCTCGGGCAGGGTGTGGCGCCACGGGCTCGTCGGCGCCCAGGGCCACAGGGTCCTCATGCGGCTCTTCGGCGGGGCGCCTCTCCTCCTGGAGCGCCGCATTGGCCTG
Organism: Myxococcota bacterium; assembly: GCA_024276595.1. GTDB lineage: Bacteria > Myxococcota_A > Polyangia > HGW-17 > JAJRWW01 > JAJRWW01. The sequence goes on along the minus strand of JAJRWW010000577.1, from coordinate 746 downwards.
GGTCGCGTGCTGCTTTGGACCACGTCCATCGACCGGGGCTGGACCGACCTGCCCCTGCGTCCCGCCTTCTTGCCGCTGGTGCGCGGCATGCTGCTCTTGGCCGGAGGGCGGGGTGAGCCTGCCTCAAGAAGGAGAATGGAGGTGGGCCAGCCCGTGCAGATCCGGCTCGGCTCCGGGGACCGAGGCCTGGTGGTGCGAGATCCCCTGGGCCACCTGCACAAGCTCACCGCTCCAGGCGCCAGAGCACGGCCCGGCCAGGCGGTGCGCTTCGACCGGACGGACGTGCCGGGGGGGTACCGCGTCTACTCGGTGAGCTCCGCAGGGGACCTGGCCGAGCGTCCGGGCGCCGCCTTCGTGGTCACCCCTCCGGCGGCAGAGTCGGACCTCCGGCGCCTGCCAGGGCCTCCTCACGCTGGGAGCTCCGCGAGGGGAGGGAGGCTGCGGCAGGCGACCCTCAGGCGCGATCTGTCCGGCCAGTTTGCGCTCCTGTGTCTGCTGCTCCTGCTCGCCGAGGCTCTGCTGGCAGCTCGCTTCGGAAGCTGGCGGCTCAGTCCTTGGGCTCCTGGCTCGCGAGGTACCTCTTCACGTGGCGCTCCACCAGGCCGGGCAGCGCGGGCTCGGTGACACCCGACTCCAGGCGGCAGTCGGGGTGGGACCCGCCCAGCATGACCCTCAGCTTCGCCTCCTCGCCAAGGGCTCCCTCCCGCCAGCGCTCCACCTGCAGGTTGGGTCCCTTGGCGCAGCGG
>JAJRWW010000576.1 GCA_024276595.1 Myxococcota bacterium | reverse complement strand
TCAGCCCAGGCTGGGCCCCCGCATCGCCGGCTCCTCGCCCGTGTCCTGGTCCTTTGAGCAGCTAGTGGCCGCCTGGGACCAGCTCACGGTCGCCGAGAGGGTCCGGGTGGCCCGGCACGGCAAGCGTCCGGCGAGGATGATGATCCTCAAGGGGCTCGACAAGACCTTGCATGTGCACGTGCTTCACAACCCAGGGGTGACACCCGAGGAGATCGCCCTCATGGCCAGCATGTCGAGCCTGGATCCCACTGTATTGCGTCGAATCGCGTCGGACAGCCAGTGGGTATGCCACAGCTCCATCGCGCGAAACCTGATCTGCAACCCCAGGCTCACCTTGCCCCAGATCACCCAGCTCCTCAGGCACATAAGCCGCGACGAGCTGAGCCGGATCGCCCGGACGGGGAAGGTCCGCCAGAGCGTCAAGCAGCTCATCGTAAAGACGCTCGATCACACCCGCTGAGGTGGACGGAGAGAACATGCAGCTCGACCAAGTGAAGGCCCTCATCGCAGAGAAGGGGATTCAGTCCATCGACATCAAGTACTCGGACCTGGCGGGGAACTGGTACCACCTGGGCTTTCCAGCCAAGCAGCTCGAGTTCGTGCTGGAAAACGGCGTCCCCTTCGACGGCTCCTCGGTCCCCGGCATGCGCGCCGTGGAGTCCGGAGACATGCTGCTCATGCCGGACCTGCAGACCACCATCGTCGACCCCTTCACCCGACACCCGACCCTTCGGATGCTTTCGTTTATCTGCGACGCCGAGACCAGGGAGGGCGTGGCAAAGGATCCGCGCAGCCTGGCCAAGCGCGCCCAGGCCTACCTGGAGAGCACCGGGGTGGCCGACCAGTCTCTGTGGATCCCCGAGTTCGAGTTCTACCTCTTCAACGAGGCGGACTTCCACAACTCCAACTTCGCGGCGGGGTACAAGTTCTCCTCGGCGGAGAACAAGGAGCTGCTGCCCTTCGGCTATCAGGACAAGGACGGCACGGCGGTAGCCTATCGCAAGGGCTACCACATCGACGTGCCCTTCGACAAGTACGCCGACGTCAGGCAGGAGATGGCTCTTCTCATAGAGGAGGTGGGCTGCCCGATCCGATACCACCACCACGAGGTGGGGCTCGCGGGGCAGCAGGAGATCGAGACAAACCTGCTCGACTTCCAGCTCATCGTGGATCGGATGATGTACATCAAGGACATCATCCACAACACGGCCCTCAGAAACGGTCTCACGGCCACGTTCATGCCCAAGCCCCTGTACGACGAGCCGGGGAGCGGCATGCACTTTCACATTCAGCTCCGCAAGGGCGGCAGGAACGTCTTTTACAAGAAGGGGGGCTACGCCGACCTCTCGGACGAGGCTCTCTTCTTCATAGGGGGTATCCTCACCCACGGGCGCTCCCTGGCCGCCCTGACCAACCCGTCCACGAACTCCTACAAGCGCCTGCTGCCCGGCTTCGAGGCGCCGGTGAAGCTGTTTTTCGGGCTGGCCAACCGCAGCGCAGCCATCCGAATCCCTCGCTATGCCACCAGCGAGCAGTCCAAGAGGCTGGAGTTCCGAACCGGGGACGGCACCTGCAACTACTACTTTGCCATGAGCGCGCTGCTGCTCGCCGGCCTGGACGGGATCCGGCGGAGGACAATGCCCACGCCAGAGAACGGCATGGGCCCCTTCGACGACAACGTCTTCGAATGGCCGGAGGAAAAGAAGGCGTCCCTCATGTCGGTGCCCCGGAGCCTGGAGGAGGCCCTGGACGCCCTGGCCGAGGACCACGACTACCTCCTGGAGGGTGACGTCTTCAACAGCGAGCTCATCAGGAGCTGGATCCAGGAGAAGACCAAGGAGGTGGTGGCGGTGCGCAACCGACCTCACCCCTTCGAGATGAACCTGTACTATAACCTCTGACCGTGTCTGTGGAGCGCTGGCATGGGCATGCCTCGGCTCCGCCGGCAGAGGGGCGCTGAGAGAAAGAGAGCATGTCCTCCCATGCCTCGAAAGGAGCCGCCTGGCTCGCCGCCCGGATGGCCGCCTGTCGGCGAAGGTCTCCTACCCTGTCACAGGTGGGGATCTTCTGCGCGGTGGGCCTGGCGGCCATGGTGGTGGACTACGCGGTCTTCGTGCCGCTGGTACAGCTCGACGTTCTGGACCCACGCCTGGCTGCCCTGGTGGGGTACCTGGTCTCTTCCGCCGGGAGCTACTGGTTGAACTGGAGGATCACCTTCGAGCGCCCACCCCTTCGATCCCATCTGCGGGGCCTGGGGGCCTTTGTGGTCGCAGGGGCAGGCGGCGCGGCAATTCGGGTGGCTGCCATGCAGGTGATCTTCCTCGCCTGGGGCTGGTCTCGTCCTCCGCTGGTGTACCTTTCGTCCTTCGTGGGGATCGTGGCAGGGGCCGCCGTGAACTACCTGGGGGCGAGGTACTGGGTGTTTCGCTCCCAGAGGCCGTGATGTGGTTCCAGGTGTCGCCGCTAGATCCCTTGAGGACGAGAATCTGTGGCAAATGAGTCAAGTATTGGATCAGGCGCCCGACGCGGCACGAACCAGCCGGCGCACGTGCGACGGCCGGCGACGAGTGTCGCCGTGCTGAGGGGAGGGGGTCCCCGGGAGCTTTGCTTCCGGGGGAGGGGAACCGCAGAGCTCCCCTCTACAGTCAGGCTAGCGAGGCCC
>JAJRWW010000575.1 GCA_024276595.1 Myxococcota bacterium | reverse complement strand
TGGGGGTAATTCCCCACATGGAAGCGAACGGATCAGCTTCATCCTCACCCGGACATTTCCACACCCGTTGGGGCGGATCCTGTGCCGCGGTTCTTGCATCGTTGCCTGGCTCCCTCTACCATTGTCTCCACTGAAAAAAGGTGAGACGATCATGCTGTGCGTTGACATGGGTGTGGTTTCAGCCCGCAGGTGGGTCTGGCTGCCCAGGGCGCTGCTGGTTTGTGCTGCGACCATCCTGGTGTGTTTCTCCGCCCCGGCGGGGGTCTCGGCGGCTCCCATCTCGGCGGAGTATCCGAGGGAGCGGCTGGGCCCTGGCCAGGTGGTCATCTACTGGATCCAGCGCTCTTCAGGGGTGGTGCGCGTCTTCGAGCTGCACGACCGCCACCCCTCCGAGACCCTGACATCCACAGCCCAGGAGGCCCTCCAGCTCGCGCCTCTGTGGGTTCAGCCGGCCCTCTTCGACAAGCTCGTTCAGCTCTCGGACGACGTCCAGGACGCCCTGGCCTCGGCCATTCTTCGCGCCCAGGGGGAGGACCCTCGCCTGGTGGATGAGGTGGCCTTCTGCGTGGCGGCCACGGCACCGGAGGAGCTCGACCCGGAGCTGGGGGATCCCCTGGACCCCGAGCTGCTGCTGGAGAACGCCCGGCGGATCTATGCCGCTGCCGAGCTGCTGAAGTACGTGGAGCTGGTGGAGCTGGGCGACAGGACCACTGCCCGCTACAGGATGCTCATCGACGGTCAGGAGGTCTTTTGGGAGCTCCCCTGGGAGGACTACTACTGGTGGGTCGTGCACCCCAGGACCGGCAGCGACCACACCGGGTACGTGGATCCGCGCACGGCAGAGCCCCTGCCCAGGGCAGAGGGCGGCCGCTTTTGGCGCAGCTACCTGCAAGACCCGGCGCCCGAGCCCGACTACACCCGGGAGTTCTCGCTCAAGGTGCCCCTGGTGATCCACGACGCCGAGCTCCAGGGCTGGGGCCCGGCTGCCACGGGCTGGCTCTCCAGCGAGGCGGTGGACCCCCTCGTGGTCGCTGCCCGGGCCGCTGACGGCCTGCCAGTGTGGCTGCGCTACAGCTACCACCAGCCCCAGGTGGGGGGAACCAACAACGGCACCATTATCGCCACCACCATGGCGGTGGAGCGCGCCTACGAGGAGGGCTCCTCGGACCTGCTCGTGAACTTGCTCGCCCAGGGCGAAGGCGTGGTGCAGATGATACCCGGCCTCGCCGGCAACAGGGTGCTCGTGCTCAAGGATCGGGATCCTTTTGGTCGGCCCACGGTGGAGGATGTGCTGGCGCAGGAGGGGTACGACTACATCGTGCGCGACTCCACGGCCTTCGCCACCTTCACCACGTGGGAGGACCTGGATGTGTTGGACGTGGAGAAGGTGGTCGTCCCTTCGGACCAGCCCAGGCTGCTTTACCAGCGGCTCTCCGACGGGAGAGACGTTATCAACGGCTGGGTGGGGAGGGCCGCCTCGGGGAAGGACATGGTCTTCGAGCTCCATGGCGCCGTGGACTCCACCAACCCTGGGGACGACTGGACAGACCTGGAGCTGCCCGGCCAGCTCCGAGGGTACGCGCCGGCGGACACCACCGACGAGGTGATGGTGCTCGGCTACCCGCGGCCCATGGAGGTCATGGCAGCCGCCGAGTATGCCTGGGACGGCAGGTCGCACCCGTCCCTCTCCGGAGACAGGAGCCTCGCCGCCACGGCCATGGCCCTCGACAGGCTGGGCTGGGTCGTGTCGCAGAGCCTGGACAACAACGTGGGGGAGATCCCCGAGGACTTCCGTGGGCCCGATGGTGAATGCGGGGGCAGGTGTGTGCTGCGCACCGAGGAGGCCGAGCGGGTGATCTATGGCCACTACGGCAACTGCGGTGAGAACGCTCACCTGTGGGTGGCTGTGGGCAGGATGGCGCTGCTGCCGGTGGCAGAGGTAGGCACCATGGCCGAGGACCACGTGTGGAACGAGATCCTCCTGCGGGATCGGTGGCTCCCCTGCCAGACTGACTGGTCGGACAATGATACGCGCATCGACAACCCGGGCAACGCCTACGACAAGGATGTGGGCGGATCCAAGGACATCTCGGTGGTGAGCGGTGCCCGGGGAGACGGGTTGCTCACCAACTCCACCGGTCGCTACTCCAACACGGTGACATTGAGCGTGACCGTCACCGACAGCGCCGGGCGACCCGCGGACGGGGCGCGCATCGTGGTCGCCAACGAGAGCTTTTACGACCCCAGCGCCCTGTCTCTCTCCACCGTGGAGTTCGCGGATGTCACTGGCCACGCAAAGATCCAGGTGGGCGACCTGCAGAGCTACTACCTGCAGGTGACCCACCCCTCGGGTGGGGTCTGGCCCGACGCCGACCACGTGCAGTGGGTGGCCTGCGCCACGCCAGACGCCCTGGACCCTGGAGGCGCCCCCTGCGAGCCGGACATGCCCACCACGGACCTGCCGGACGCGGACATCCCCATCCACGTGCAGCTCGACGGGCCGGCCATCCCCGCCCTGGAGGTGACCGAGGCGGACGCCAGCGACCTGGAGCTTTCGGGCCACCGGCTGAGCATCTCCTTTGGTGTCGGGCCCGAGATCCTGTACGGCACCGCCTTCGAGCTCTCCCCATTTACCCACTCCCGGGTGGCCGATCCCTCGGAGGCGGGTCTGGACCTGTACCTGCTGGATCAGCAGAACGTGGAGCGCTACGCAGCCAATGAGCCCTTCACCGCCCTCGAGGTATGGGATGACGTCCTGGGGGTTGTAGGCGAGATCGCCCTGCCCAAGACGAGCTCCGACTACTTCCTGGTGGTGTCCAACGCGCGCAAGGGCTCCACCGCCTACCACTACAACCTGAGCATCGCCTACATCCCTGCAGAGGACGCGACCGAGGTGGACCCCGATTCGCCCGGGCGCGGGTGCGGTTGCAGCGCCGGCGCCAACGCTCCTCCTTCGGCGTGGATGCTGCTGGCCGGGCTGGGGCTGGCCCTGCTCACGAGAAGAAGGAAGAGGCGTCCATGAGCTCTCCTGCCAGTGGAAGCGCGGCCCCGAGCGGCAACCCGAGAGGCCTGTCACCGGTGTCTCGCACCCTGAACGTCGTCACGCTTGTGGCTCCTCTCGCGTTGCTTGGCCTTGTCCAGGCGGGCTGTGGTGGCGGTCGAGCAGCTCCGGACGCTGCGCTGGATGGGAGCTCTGTCTGCGGCAACGGCCAGCTCGAGCCCGGCGAGGAGTGCGACGACGGAAACGACGACAACAGCGACGGCTGCTGCAATAGCTGCCACATCTGCGCTCAGTGCACCGCGAGCCACTGGGCCCCGTGCGAGCAGGAAAGCACGGTCTGCTGCCCCACCAGGGAGGACGTTCTCACCGAATGCGCCCCCCACTCATCAAGCTCGCAAGGGGACCGGTGCCTGGTGCCCTGCGACCAGGAGACGGACTGCTACTGGAGCAATGACTGTGGCGCCGAGTTTCCGGGCCACTGCTGGCCCGCGTACTGTGGAGATGGCACTGGCTCCTCTGTGAACGGGCCCTGCCAGGTGGGGGAGGCCCCTGGCTACTGCTATCCCCTCGGCGCGGCGCAGGATGGGCTGGGCCTGTGCGTCGAGAGCGGCGTCCTGCCGGAGGGCGCATCCTGCGAAGGTGGCCGCTACCTGGACGAGATCCCGCGCGCGGTGCAGACCTGCGCCCGTGGTCTCTGCGCCTCCTGGGTGGAGAGCGCACCCCCTCGGTGTCTGGCTTTCTGCGACCCGGTGAGCTCCTACGACTCCAGCGAGCTGGGGGCCGCCGCCTGCCCCGCCGGGTACAACTGCCTCTCCATGTCCTACATCAGCCTCTACTCCCGGCTGCGCACGGCGGACAAGGGATGGTGCGTTCCCACCCCCACCACCGACGCCAGCGGTGTGCTCTCGTGCGACCTGCTCGGCGGCGGGCTCATTGCAGACCGCTCCCTCGGCTGCGACGACCTGCTTCCCGACACCGGCTGTGGCTACTTCCGCAGCGGCTCACTCATGGGCACTTGCCAGCCGCTGGACGCGAGCCCCCT
>JAJRWW010000574.1 GCA_024276595.1 Myxococcota bacterium | reverse complement strand
GAGCTTGTCTTTCTGGTCCCGTCGTGGTCTCCTGCTCCTTGCTGCTGGACTTGGCCGCTGCCGGCCCCCTCTGGCCAAGGGTACGACGGCTGCTTCTACACATGGCATTTTTGCAGAACAAGCGAAGCCTGGTTGCAGGGGGTGCGGGGTTTTTGGGGTCCCATCTTTGCGACCGACTCCTGGCGCTGGGACGTGAGGTCCTGTGCGTGGACAACTTCTTCTCGGCGGGCGAGGAGAACATCGCTCATCTACTCTCGGAGCCAGGGTTTTCGTTGCTGCGCCACGACGTGACCGTTCCGCTAGGGCCCCTGCCGCGGGTGGACGAGATCTTCCTGCTGGCCTGCCCGGCTTCCCCCGTGCACTACCAGCAGGTCCCGGTGGAGACCATCCGCGCGATCCTCCTGGGAGCAGCCAACCTGCTGGAGCTGGCCACCGAGCTCGGAGCTTCAGCTCTTCTCGTCTCCTCCAGCGAGGTCTACGGCGATCCGGAGGTGCACCCGCAGCCGGAGAGCTACATGGGGCGGCTTAGCCCGGTGGGACCCCGGGCCTGCTACAACGAGGCAAAGCGCGGCGCCGAGGCCCTGTTCGCCAGCTATATGCGCCAGCACGGCACCAGGACCAAGATTGCGCGCGTGTTCAACACCTACGGTCCGCGCATGCGCACCGACGATGGCAGGGTCATCTCCAACTTCATCCACAACGCCCGGCTCCAGCAGCCCCTTGTGCTGCACGGCGACGGAGAGCAGACGCGCTCCTTTTGCTACGTGGATGATCTCGTGGATGGGCTTGTGGCGCTCATGGACGCCCCTGACTCCCTCACCGACCCTGTGAACTTGGGAAACCCTGAGGAGCGCACCATCCGGGAGCTGGCCCAGCTCGTCCTGACGCTCACCGGCTCGCCTTCTGAGCTGGCCTTTGGTCCGCGGCCAGCGGGCGACCCACAGCGTCGCTGCCCCGACATCTCTCGCGCCCGCAGGGAGCTAGGCTGGGAGCCCACCACACCCCTGGACGAGGGTCTCCGCCGCACCATCGCCTTCCACGAGGAGAGCTGACGACGCTCTTGCCCCGGGTACCCGGTGCTCTTTGGGCACGGACGACGGGCGCATGGTGTACCATGGTCTACACCATGGCTGACTCTGCGAGCGGATTCTCCACCGAGGACCTGAGACGCTTTTCTCGACGCCTCACCCTGCCGCTGGCCTCGATGCGCTCCCCCCCAGCACGGGTGGAAGCGCACACCGGAAAGGGGCTCCACCTGCTTCTTTGGAGCCACGGCGACCGCTTCCTGCACCTGCGAGTATTGCCAGCCGAGCGGGCGCCACTAGCCCCCATTCGCACCCCAACTTCGGCGGTCACCTTCAGGGGCAGAGATCCCCTGAGCCCCACCGAGCGCTCCTGGCTCCCCGGGCTCAGGGCCGGGCTTGCTCGAGCCGAGAGGGAGCCCATGTGGGCTGAGTTCCTGCTGTGGGCCGCCCTCCAGCCCGCTGTGATGCTGCCTGACGCCGCCTATGACCCGGACAGGGACACCGCCGCTGGCAACAGGGAGCTGGTGCGGCTGGAGACCCGGTGCAACGGCCGCTGCGGCTTCTGCAGTGCCCGGGGCATCCTGCCCGATCTCGTGCTCGACGCCGACCAGATTGCCCGCAGGTTCCGCGCCATGAGGCGGATGGGGCGCAGGTCCGTCGCCCTCACCGGTGGAGAGCCCACCCTGCGCAGAGACCTCCCTGAGCTGGTTGCCCTGGCCAGCGCCGAGGGGTTCACCTCCATCTCCCTGCTCACAAACGCCATGCGCCTGGACCGTGGCCCGCTGTTGGGCCGGCTGGTGGAGGCTGGCCTCACCAGCATCTTCGTGCCCTTTCTCAGCCACCGGGCCGCGCGGCACGACGCACTCATTGGCGTCCGAAGAGCCTTCCGCCGCACGGTAGCCGGTGTGGACCGCGCCCGGGAGGCCGGGCTCCATGTGGCTTACAACACAGTGGTCACTCGCCCCAACATGGGAGACATGCCAGCCCTCATGGCGTGGATCGCCGATCGCTTCCCCGCCCCTCGCATCGGCGGCAACATCAGCTTCGTGGCCTTGCAGGGCTGGGCTCTGGACCACCCCGAGCTCATCCCGCGCCTGGCAGACGCAAGACCCCATCTCCAGGCAGCCCTGGACATTTGCGAGGCTCGGGGCATGGAGATCACCATTCCCGGCCTCTGTGGGCTGCCCATGTGCGTGCTCCCCGGCTACGAGAGGCGCTTCGAGGAGTACACGCGGGGGTTCTCCATCCTGCCCGAGGACAGGCGCTACGGCGCCCCTTGCAACGACTGCTCCCTGCGCGGCCGGTGCAGCGGCTTCTGGAGCGCCTACCTGGACCGTTTCGGAGATGGCGAGCTGGGCTACCCTCCGGGCAAGCGGCCGCCTGCGAGCCCGCCCGCGAGCTCGCCCGAGTAGCCGCGGAGAAAAAGCTCCCACCTGAGCTGGCCTCAGCCGGACTCCAGCCCCTGTGTGGCGCCGCGGATTGCGGCCAGCACCTCCCTGGAGGCCTGCTCGCATCTCCTGGCCTCCCTCTCCATCCCGGCATCCACCAGCCTACGAGCCCTGACCCGGTCCATCCACAGAGCCTCCACCGCCTCTGCCAGCGCCCGGTGATCCCCCGGGGGCACGAGGACGGCGTCCTCGTCGCCCGTGACGTAGTCCGAGATGCCGGGCACGTCCGTGACCACCACGGGCACGCCCACGCGGTGGGCGGTGGCCACGGTGGTGTGCCCGCCGTCACCAATACCCGCCTTGAGCGTGACCACCAGCACCCGGGCTCGCCTGACGAGGGCGATGAATCGCGCCAGGGGCAGCGGGCTCATCACCTGGAGGTTGGGCAGGGGCAAGACGCCAGCCCGCCCTAGCTGGTGACGCTTGCTCTCCAGCAGCTCGTCAATGAGACAGAAAGGCAGCTCTGGGAGCAGGCTCACCGCGCGCAGGCCTGTGACGTGGTCTCGACGCCCCCCACCCGCGAGCAGCACCTCGCCCTCTGGAAGGCCATGGGCCAGCTCCCCGTCGCCCTCGGGCCCAGCGGCAAGCTGGCACTCGATGTTGTCTTCGAACATCCCGAAATGGGCGGTGCAGCCCAGGATAAAGTGCACGTGGGAGCTGGGAACTCCTCGATCCAGGAGGATCTCCCGCTGGGAGGAGCTGGCCGCAATCCAGCGCACCCAGCGGGCGTCGCGCAGCGCCGGCCAGGGGTCGGGCTCACCCTGGTGAGCATGCCAGCGGCGCATGGCTTCCACCCGCAGGAGCCCCTCCACCGCCAGAGCCACCACCGGCCGCGGCCTCAGCCCGAGCCGACTCCATTGGGCTGCCAGCAGGAGCGCCTCTGGGGTCTCGCAGAAAACAACGTCGAAGGAGCGCACCGCCCTCGAAAAGGCCTCCACCCGGGAGCGCCTCACCCTGGGCAGCATCTCGGGGGTGTGCTGGTTGTAGCGGACGAGCTGATCGAACTGCGATCGGGTATGCCACAGCTCCAGGCCAGCCCAGCGTACGGGGCCTCTCGATCCACGCTCTCTGGGGCCGCCAACCATCAGGATGGACATGGTTCGCGAGTATACCCGAAGCCCCCGGCCAGAGGCGAAGAGTGTCTCACGACCTCAGGGCAGGGGCACCAGTGACCTGTAGCCGAACTGGCGCACGTAGTTGATGTGCACCCCGTCGCACCGGTCCGTGGCCGAGCAGCCGGCGCAGCGCACGCTCTTGGTGAAGCAGCGCTGCCAGAAAAAATGGCGCGCGTGGGCCGGGACGTCCTCGGGCTCGGAGAGCAGCTCCTCCGTCACCACGTGGGGCAGCAGCCCCTGGGCTGCCGGCTCTCCCCCTGCCTGTGGCTCTCCCCCCGGCTGCCGTGGCCACGCAGGGGCTCGCTCCACCTTCCCCCCGGGTGCTCTCCGCGGCCCGCGAGGACCGCCGAGGCACGGCGGAATGGCCACAAAGGTGGCGCCCTCGAGGGGAAGCTCCGCCAGGGTGGCCGCCAGGTCGACCTGGCCCCTCAGCGCCGTCTGGAGCCTGAGGAACCTGTGCGGGGTGATTGTCAGCCTGTGCGCGTGGTCCTCAACCCAGCGCACGTGGGTCTTCAACCATCGCGCAGTGAGCACGTTCAGCACCACCACCATGTGGCGGTCCAGCCCCATCACCGCATCCAGGCCAGGCCCGTCGGCCACCACCAGGGCCACACCCGGAGGGAGAGCAGATACACCGTCCATGCTCTCGAGCACGACCTCCACCGGATGCCCTCCCAGCTCTCCCAGGAGAGACGAGGCGGCACTGGCATCGGGCGCCAGCAGCCGCACTGGCGCTCGGGGCTGGCGCAATAGCGCCGCCCCCACGCCCTCCCCCCACCTGCCCGCCGGGGTTGGGAGGCGCTCGGCGCCCCTGGGGCCAAGGGGCTCGCCGGCCCCTCGTGGGGTCGCATTGCCACCACCTGAGGCGCGCAGCTCGAAGCCGTCGAAGCGGCCATCCCTCCGCCTCGCCTGGTGGTCCATCAGGTAGTGGCAAAAAGGGCTGTAGGCGCAGTGGGCGCAGCGCTCCCCGTAGCAACGAATTGCCTCCCCGCGCCGATAGGGGCCAAAGCGCTCCGGCCGCCGCCAGTCGATCTCGCCGAGCTCCAGCGCCCAGGACAGGGGCGCGGGGATCTGCTCCTCGAAGTCCTCGAAAAACGGCGCCGGAAACTTCTTGAGCTCCACCGCGAAGCGCAGCTCAGCCGCCGCCTCCAGCGCCTGGCGCACAGGGGCTCTCCCCTCGGCGAGATCGTAGTAGATCACCCGTCGGGAGCGCTCCCAGTCCCGGTCGTTGGGGATGAGCTGCATGAAGGTCACTGCCCCGGCTCCCCAGCGCCTGTAGGCGCGCACCATGTGCGGCAGGTGCTGCAGGTTCATCCTGTTTACGACCGCGCTCATGTTGAAGCGGCAGCCCATCCTTCGCAGGTTCCCCAGGCCGCGCCTCACCTGGCCGTAGGCCCCCTTCACCGACACCAGGGAGTCGTGGGTCTGCTCACGGTGGGAGTTGAGGGACACCACCGCCAGGGTGAGCCCGGCCTGGACACAGGAGGAGGTGAACTCCGGGTAGAAGAACATCCTGCCGTTGGTGATGGTGATGATCTCTTGGTAGCCCAGCTCGGAGCCGTAGCGGACAAACTCCAGAAAATCGGGGTGGATGGTTGGCTCGCCCCCGGAGAGAAACAGGGTGCGGTAGCCCCGCTCAGCTCCCTCTGCGATCTTGGCCCGGACCCTGTCCGACGCCATGTCCGTGCCGTTCCAAAACACCGTGTCGCAGCAGAACCTGCACTGGTTGTTGCAGTGGCGCGTGAGCTTGAG
>JAJRWW010000573.1 GCA_024276595.1 Myxococcota bacterium | reverse complement strand
GCATCCATGCCCGCATCCATGCCCGCATCCATGCCCGCATCCATGCCCTCGCGAGCGTCCATGCCCTCGCGAGCGTCCATGCCCCCGCGAGCATCCAGGAGGCCCAGCAGCTCATCCCGGACCGTGGCGAGGGCCAGGTCATCCAGGCCTCGCCTCTCTCTGAAGAGCCGGCTCACGAGCCGCCCCAGAGCGAATGTGGAAAGACCCGTGAGAACCACCTGTGCCCCAACGCCAGCGGAGGAGCCGACCCCTGGCACCATTTTGGCAAGGCTGGCGGCCAGGCGCGCGGTGGTGACTCCGGCCATTGCCCCGACCATGGCCGGGGCAATGGCACCCAGGTAGCTGGTGACAAAGGCCCTGGACCCTGCGTCGAAGGAGACCCCGTAGTTGGCGGCGAGCTCCCTGAGCATGGAAAGGTGGATCAGCCCGACCGCCGCCACGTCCAGCACCGGGGTGGGAATGGACGCGCCCACCACGGCGTACTGCATGTGCCTGCGGATGATCCCCTCGGCCAGCTCGTCCCGTCGGGCGCGCGCCTGCTGCATGTCTCTTTCCACCTCTCCAGCGCTCAAGCAGAGGGCCTCTCCTGGACCAATGGGTGGAGCCCCCCTGGACACAGGCCCAGTGGGACCGCCGCCTTCGACCAGACAACAATACCTCAACATCCTCTTTGGCGCCGGCAATTCGGCACAGGCGACAGGGCAATGGTGGGAGGAGGGCGCGGCTAGCGGCAGCTTTGCGGGTTGGCGCAGCAGGGGTCATCCGCGTCCACGAGGCAGTTTTCGTCGTTGTCCCGCATGTCGTTGCACAGCTCCTCGACCGCGGGAATCTGTGCACATGAGACCTCTGCGAAGGCCTTGGGGGGCGGATCCTCTCGCCTGGCGACGAGGATCTCGGCGCCGTTGGAGTCTACACAGGCGGGCTCGAAGCTCACGTGCCAGCAGGCCGCCACCGGCAGGTCCGGGTCCCGCAGGTCCGGGTGACCGCCTGCATAGGCCACCGCCCGGTCCTTGTTGCCCTGGAGCCGGGTCCCATCCTCCAGGATCTCCAGGCACGGGGGCACCTGGTAGCGTACCTCCTCGGAGGTGTTTCGGCCGAACACGTCCTCCACCGTGCACACAGCGAGACACTGGCTGTTGACCTCACATCTTTGGCTGTGCTGCCCGGCGCCAAACTCGACTCCTGGGTCTGAGCATCCCTTGAGGGGGGCGGGCATGCACTGGTACGCCAGGCGCTCACCAATGACGGAGCCAATGCCTTCCAGGGCGGGAGAGAAGTCCTCCGAGCAGATGGATGTGAAGGCCCACTGGCCGAGGTCCGAGTCGCTGTTTAAACGCTGGAGCAGGGAGAAGATCCGAATGGCGGGGACCGCACCGTCCTCATCCGCGCCGATCCCTCCACAGCTTGCCTGCAGGTCCGGGTAACCTTCGTCGGTCAGGCCAACCAGAGCATCAAACCCCACTCCGCCGGCGCTGGGTGAAGGCGGCCCGGCGATGGCGGCCAACACCACCATCTCCGGATCCTTGACGCTCAGCAGGAGCTGCTCGTAGCGATCAGTCGAAAACAGCATCGCCCCTGGATCGCCCTCATCGCGAGGCACGCAGCCCTGGCGCTGCCCTGGCTGACGAGAGTTTACATCGCAGGTGATGCCGAACTCGAAGCAGCGGTAGGACCACAGCGGCCCCAGGGTGGAGTCGATGGTCCTCTGGCTGTCGTCAAAAAGCTGCTGGCTGGAGGCAGAGCAGTCGTCCTCATCGGTGATGATCACCACCGCCAGGAAGGCGGTTTCGCGCACAAAGCCCTCGTTGCTGCCGCTGGCCGGGTCCAGGGCCTTGTACATTGCCTCGAGGGGCTGCTCGAAGCCACAGCCGCTGGTGCCCAGATCTGCCATGCAGGAGAAGACGTCCTCCAGCGACTCATCCGAGTAGTTCCTGCACCGCGGGCAGCCCGTGGAGGAGTCGAGGACAAAGGTGGTGCCGGGCTCATGCTCGCAGTTGGCAGGGCCACAGTCGCTGGGCTGGCACAGCCCGTCATCGTCCTGGACCACTGTGCAACCCCTGGCCTGCACATCGATTATGTACGGGCTGTTTTTGGGGTTCTCGCATGCGCCCGTGAGGAGCTTGCCCTCGTCTCCGCCCGGGACGCAGCTCCCCACGCCGTATATACCCGTGCCCAGGTCCGTGGAGACAACCCCAACGTGCAGATCTGGCAACCCGCCGACCATTCCACGCAGGGCGTCCATGAGGGACGCAAAGTTCCGACGCAGGTTCTCCTGCTCATCCTTCATGGAGCCGGAGTTGTCCACCACAAAGAGGATGTCCACCTCCCGCTCGAGGCTCTGGGGGAAGGACTCCAGCCCCTGAATGTAGGGCGTTGGCTGGGCGTTCTTCATGGGCCGGTTGATGCAGGCCAGGGTAAGCATGATGAGCATGCTGATTGCCGAGAACCCCACAAGCCTCGCCCTCGCTGCCATTCGTGTGCGCATCTCCTCCTCCTTTTCTTGGCCTGTGGCTCTCCGGCCATCCCCTTTAAGCCTGACAAGGCGGGTCGGGAGACCGTCGAGCTCGTGAGCGACCTCCAGTGCTCGACTGCAACGTCCGTTCCAGCCCCCTCCGAAGAGATCCCCCCTTACCCCATGCCATGCCCCTGTCCAGGTCGAGCCAAGTCAAGGACCTGCAGCGACAACTGCGCTGGCAACTGCGCTGGCAGCAGCCCTCCATCTGCCAACCTGGTTGACTGTTGCGCGCACTTGCCCCGTAAACTAAAGTACTCAAGCTCATTTGGGGGGGTATGGGACGCGACGATGGAGGTCCTCGCATGAGCCAGACCAAAGACACTTCCAACCCGGCAAAAGAGCCCGGGGAGCGCTCGCGGCAGATACGACGCCTGCTCTACGCTCCCTACTGCGTGGGTGTGGTGTGGCCCTTCTTCGCGGGAAGCACCGTTGGCCTCGGAGCGGCCGCCGTGGCAATGACCAGGCTCAGCCCCAGGGCCGCCTTCCACTTCGGAACAGTGTGGGCGTGGCTGACCTGCAAGGTCAACGGCACCAGGGTGACCATCCGCGGCAAGGAGAACGCCGACCTGGCGAGCTCCTACATCATCATGATGAACCACCAGAGCCAGTTCGACATTCTGGCCTTCTACAGCCAGTACCGACGCCAGTTCAGGTGGGTGCTCAAGGAGGAGCTGCGGCGGGTGCCCGGAATAGGCTGGTACACCGACGCCGGCGGCCACGTGTTCATCGACCGCTCCGACCGACAGAAGGCCATCGCAAGCCTGCGCGCGGCCAAGCCCCTGCTCGACGGAGGCATCAGCGTGGTGTTCTTCCCCGAAGGAACTCGCTCCAGGGACGGGCGAATGCTCCCGTTCAAAAAGGGCGGCTTCATGATGGCGATACAGATGGAGCTGCCCATCCTCCCGGTCTCCATCTC
>JAJRWW010000572.1 GCA_024276595.1 Myxococcota bacterium | reverse complement strand
TTCGCACCGCCTGAAACCCCGCTGAGCCGGCGCGAGCTGGCCGGCGACCAGTGCCACCGGAGAGCGTGCGCCCCCAAGGTGGGGCAAAGAGCCCGCTGTGGGGGCGAGGCATTGCTAGATCTGATCGTAGCGCAGCTTGGAGCGGCGCGCCAGCCGGCCGATGGCGTTGCGGGCGTCGCGGTTGATCTGCCAGACGCCCTTGACCCGCCGGCTGGTCTCGTCCTCGATGACGAGCTTGAAGATCTTGAAGCAGGGCTGGGGCTTGGTCAGCTCCTCTAGGTCCTTTTTGACCTTGGCGTTGTACTTTTTGATGAGCCCCTTCCACTTTGCGATGTCTTTTTCCTTCTTGTCCTTCTTCGCCCGGGCCAGCTTCTCCTCGTAGCGCGGGATGTTGTACCTGTCGCGGAGCAGGTTCCTCTGCCGCATGGAGTAGGGGTACGGGCACATGACATCCTTGTGGGCGTTGTAGTCGGCCAGCCGGTCCAGCACCAGCAGGACCATCTCCCTGGACTCCCGGAGCTGGTGCTTTGCAAGGCCACCGGCGGTGACGTAGTAGTCGATGGCGGCGCGAATGGCTGCCTTGACCTCGCGGGAGCTCTTGCCCTTCTGAGCGCCCAGCATGGCGATCATGCGCAGGGCCTTGAGCCTGGCCCGCCAGCTTGGCGCTCCACGCTTTGAAGGGGTGGGTCGGCTGTCGAGGTGCTTGGGGAAGGGGGCCTTGAGCTTGGAGCAGTCCTCCACGGGAACCTTCTGCACACCCTTGACCACGTTTATGTACTTGTTGATGTCCGAGCCGCACTCCTGAACAACCCACAGCAGCTCCCGGTGGTGGCAGAGCTCCTTTTCCAGGATCGCCCGGGCTCGCTTGACACGCAGCTTCTCCAGCTCCTCGGGCCAGGGCACCTTGTTCAAGTACTGCTTGTCATCCGAGTCGAAGAAGACCGAGGCTTTTCTGCCTTCCTTCTTGGGAAGGGACTTCTCGCTGATGCGGTGGGGGCCCATGAGGTCCTCGGCGGTGTGCTTGAGCAGGGTCGCGACGTACTCGCTCGTGGTCAAGAGGGAGGCGTGCCTGTGGAAGTGCAGGCGGAGCTGCCAGTGCCCGTCCAGGCAGAGCATGTTGTTTCTGCCGTCACACACGTTCCACTTGTTGCACTCCATTGTCTCGCCCTTCTTGAGGGCCTTGGGGTCGGGGCTCTCCGAGCAGGCGTAGAGGGCCAGCTTGGCGCGCTTGCCCTCGGCGCCTCCGGCCTTGACCTTCTCCAGGAGGCTCTTTCTGGTGTTTTGGTACCAGGGATCCGTCTTCTTGCAGAAGTCCTGCACATGGCGCTTGAGGTCGCCGGGCTTGTGGTAGCCGATGGCGTAGTAGAACTCGGGCAGCCAAAGGGACTTGAACTTGTCGAAGCAGTACCAGTTGGCGTCCTTGACCTTCTCTGGCACGTCGTTGAGGCACTTTTTGAACTTCTGCTCGTACTCCTGGCCCGCGGGGCAGGTGCCCTTGATCACCTTGCCCCAGAAGAACATCTTCACCTGGCGCTTTTTGAAGTTGACCATCATGACGGAGGCGGCCTTGGTGGAGAGCTCGATGAGGCGCTCGAGCATCTTCTTGTTAAAGCGCGCCAGGTATCCTCCCTCACCCGCCTTGACCATCATGGAGGGATCGCCGGCCCAGGTCAAAGAGCGCAACATCTCCTTGAGGACCACGGGCTTGGTCATTGCGCCCATGCGACCGAGTGCCCGCAGCATCACCGAGCGGAGGTTCATGTCCCTGCCGTAGCTTTCGATCATCATCTTCTGCATCTGCACGCCGGGGATACGCTTGTCCTTTTTGTCCTCCATTCCCGGAACACTGCGCGCCTGGGCGAGCCAGCGCTTGCGCACCACGTCGATGCCGTAGTTCGAGATCATGGTGCTTATGACCTTCTCCGAGGTGTCGCCGATCTCCCGTAGCACCATCAGCGCGTTCATGGGGATCACCCCCGGCTCGGTCTTGGACCACTCCTCCACGTTGGCTTGCCAAAAAAGCTTGCAGATGTAGGTGTACTTGGCCTTGTAGGGGCACTTGGGCATCACCTTCTTCTGCTTGTACTTGGCCTCAAGTGGCTCCAGACGGGCCTTGAGGTCCTTGTACTCCTGGGACTTGTCGCCCCTGCGCTTCTTGGCCAGGGCGCTCATCTTGGTCTTGATGTCCAGGATGGTCCTCATCCAGGGATCCCCCTCCAGCATGAGCAGGAGGGGCTCCACGGCCGGATGCTTGCCGCTGGAGAGCGCGGGCATCTTGGCGATGGCGGTGGCGGCGAAGGAGTAGAAGCGGCGCCCGCGCCCCTTGCCCAGGAGGCTGAGCACCAGCGACTCCACCGTGGCGTCGGATGTGTCCCCCACGTCGCCCAGCAGCCGGATGCCGAAGATGGTGACCATTGGATCCTGCTCAGACTTGGGGAGCTGGCCGAAGCGGACCACCTCGGAGAGGATGGCCGCCAGCTTGGAGCGGGAGCCCTTGGACTTCAGGAAGCTGGGCACCGACTTCACAACGGCGTTGCGAACAAAGGAGCGCGGGTCCAGGCCCTCTATGCCCTTGCGGGAGCCGCGGGCCTTGCAGATGACGCCGATCATCTTGCCGATGGAGTCCAGGGCTTTCGCTGGCATGGAGCCCCGGACCGCCATCTTGGCCAGGCCATCCACGGCCTTGGCTGCCAGGGTCTCCTGGCGGTCGTCGTCGCCGTACTCGTCCGCCTCGAGCCTGGTGTACTTGTCGATGATCTCGATGAACAGCTCACCCACCGCCGGGATGTCGGCCTCGAAGATCACCAGCTTCTCCACGAGCTGCGTGGGGAGAATGTATCGGTCCTTGATCTTCTTTCGGAAGACCTTGACGATGACAGGGTTGACCAGCTTACGGAAAGACTTGAGCTTTTGCTTGTACTTGGAGTCGCGCTCCACCATGGCCTTGTTCAGCTCATAGATGCGGTACAGGTTGAACAGGGCCCGCTCGCGGTCCTCCTTGCTCTTGGCCTCCTCGAGCTTCTCGACCCAGACCTTGGGGTCGTCCGGGTTGTCCCAGCAGGAGGCACATCGGGGCAGGGCGATGGCTCCCAGAATCACCAGAACAGACAGGTGGATGAGGCGACGTTTCATCTGTGGTCTCTCCCTGGGCTTGTACACGTTTGGCGGAGTATAGGTTTGTAGCCCACAACCTGTCAACACATGTCCACACCCCATATCCACAG
>JAJRWW010000571.1 GCA_024276595.1 Myxococcota bacterium | reverse complement strand
GGCGCTTGCCACCACCATCAATCGCGTCAGGGATCAGCGTGAGCTCAGACGACGGCGCCGACAAAAGCCTACAGAGGCCTACAGAGGCCGACAGAGGCTGATAGAGGTCGAAAAAAGCCGACAAAAGTAGAGGCTTGCCTCATGAGCTTGTGCCATGCCACAGTCTTTGACTGCGAGGCAGCCTGGCTCGCAAGCCGCAAGCAGCGGCCACGACTCTGGCAACGGGTCGTAGGTGCTGGAGGCCAAATGCAAAGCTATCAACCCAAGCTGCCGCTTGCTGCGATCCGCAACGACGGCAGCAACCAAGTCACGTTTTCGCTGAACAATGACAGCAGCCAGGAGCGCTGTTTTGTCCGAGCTGCCTGAAGTCCGTTCAAGGTCACCCCGCGAGGCGGACGCACGTCTGCCGGTGGACTGTGAGGTCGTGGCCTTGCGGGAGGGGCTGCTGCTCGTGTCGCCGGGGCACGCGGTGTTCTGCCCCCTTTCGGAGCGCGGATGGGACTGGGTACGCTCGGTGCTGGCCGGGGAGGCGCCGCTTTCGTCCCTGGAATCGCCGCTTCACCAGCGCCTGGTGTGCCACGGCTTCCTCGGTCCGCCCCGGGAGCCGGAGGAGGATCCGCCGTCGGTGCAGCTCCAGCTCACCAACGAGTGCAACCTCGCCTGCAGCTACTGCTGCACCAACTCCGGGCAGGCCCGAACCGCCGAGGTGGGCTTCGGCGAGCTGGCGGGGGTGGTGGAGCAGCTCCACGAGGCCTTCGACGGACCCATCCGGGTGGCCATCCTGGGGGGCGAGCCCCTCCTGGTGGAGTGGGCCACCGAGCTGGGTCACCTGGTGTTGTCTGGCGGCCACGAGCTGACCCTGTTCACCAATGGGCTGCCTTTGGCCGAGGAGGCCATGGCCGAGCGGGTGGCCGCGCTGGTGCGCGCCGGGGCCGAGCTGCGGGTGAGCCTGGGGGGGCCGAACCGGAGTAGCTGCGACGAGCTGTCGGGCGCCGAACGCTACGACCGTGTGCTGGCCGGCCTCACCCTGCTGGACCGCTACGGGGCGCGGGCCACGGTGGACCTGATGTTCATGCCGCAGAACGTGGCCGACGTGGCCCGGGACTGGCAGCGTCTGCGGCAGCAGCTCCCCGCAGACACGCCGGTCACCCTGGGGGTGCTCTACCGGGCGGGCCGGGAGGTGGGTGAGCACCAGTTCCCCTCGGCCGAAGCCCTGGAGGCGGCCCTCGACCAGGTGGCCTTTGGCGCGGGGGCGCGCATCGCCAAGGCAGAGCGCAAGGCCGTGGCCCATCGCCGGGAGGGCTGCGGATGCGCCCTGGGCAACCACGTGCACGTGCGGAGCGACGGCGCCCTGTTCACCTGCTTCAAGATGGAGGAGCGGGTGGGACACCTGCGGGAGGCGGGCTTTGTCGAGGCCGTGCGCCGGCTGCGGGAGGCGCCCCACCCGGCCCGCGATCTGGCGCTGTGTCGGGATTGCGCCCTGCGCACCCTGTGCGGCGGCGGCTGTCGGGCGGAGAACTACCTGTACACCGGGGACGCAGACACCCCCGTTTGCGGAGGCTGGCGGGTGCAGGTGACCGCCGAGCTGTTGGCCGAGCAGCAGGTGGACGCGGTGAACTGGCCCGCGGCACATCTGCACGCCGAGGCTCGCCGCCGGGGCATCGAGGCCCCCGAGGCGCTCATCCCCTTGCGCCCCTCGAGCCACCTGCTGGATCTGCAGTAGCGCCGAGCTAGTACCGGGAAACCCAAAAGCGTGCCCAACCGAGGCTGGCCTTCTTCTTCTTGAGGTAGGTGGCTTCGATGTAGACGGCGCTGCCCTTGATGGCGGTGATCTTCACTGTCCCCTTGCTGATGGGCCGGCGGTTCTTTTTGTCCAGGAGTATGCCGTACTGTCCCACGCGCAGCTTCTGGGTGCTGGCGCACAAGGCCTTGATTCGGAGCTTGCCCTTTTTCACCCACTGCGTCGAGACATTGCAGTCCAGGTTGGTCCGGGGGGAGACCTTGGGTGGGCGGCGGCGCACCTCGATGGGGGTGGGATCCCCGAGGACCGACTGCTCGGTCGCCCCCGGGCCGGCGGCCAGGCCTGCCCCGCCCAGGGTCAGGGTGGCGGCCGCGGCCGCTGCCTGCAGGAACCGCCGCATGGCCGAGCGGGTGAGGCGCTCGGGCTCGTGGAGCTGCTCGGTCTCACCGTGGATGTGCAGGCGCAGCCGCCGGTCCCCCACCCGGAGCAGGTCCTGGTCGAGCAGCACCACGGGCTGGCCCACGGGGGCCTGTACGGAGCGCGCTCCGCGCTCCACGGTCACGGCCGCAGTGGTGGCGGCACCGTGGAGCACCAGGCGGCCGTCTTCGGACAGCCACAGGCCGTGGCAGGCCCCTTCGTCCTCGGGCATCCAGCGCACCAGGCCGTCGCGGTCCAGGGCCAGACCGGGCTGTCCGCCCGCCATGACGACACAGCGGATGTAACACGCGTCGTCGGCAGGCGCGTCGAGCTCTTCCAGGCAGATCTCCAGAAACTCGGACATGGGTGACTCCGGGGTTGGTGGTGTCTGCATTATACACGGACTGGTGGGGGTGGTGTCATGGGGATGCGGGGGCCGGGCCTTCGGCCAGCTCCAGGAGGCGGGCGCGGAGCTGGGCGCGGGTGCGCTTGAGGCGGCCCTTGATCGCATCCG
>JAJRWW010000570.1 GCA_024276595.1 Myxococcota bacterium | reverse complement strand
TTGGATGCGAAGAGATCATAGCGGCGGCGCCCCTTGAGCCGGTCGATGACCTTGCCCTTGGCTCTGGTCAGGGATCGGCTGCCATGGAACACCCCCAGAACCCACAGGCGAGACCTGTCTGTGTCCCAGGCTACGCGCCCCGTGAGCACCCCCCGGCTGTCGCAGCTCCGCAGCAGCATGTGCACCACACGGCGCACGCCAGCGGTCACGAGGGTCAGCCGAAAGTGGCCGTCGGTCTTGCCGTCGGGCTTGACTACCTTGCCCTGTGCCACCTTGTCCGCGTCGGCTCCCATCCAGACCAGGCGTGCAGAGGAGGCCCGCCGCTGGGCGTGGGCTGGTGTGGAGATCCAGGGCAGGAGCAGGGCTCCGCTCAGCGCGAGGGAGATAAGTCGTGCTGTCATGGTGTCAACCTCTAAAGAGCCGCGACCCGGTTTGCCGAGCACGCGGTGGCCCCGATACTACTCACACCTGCGGCCCAACGACAAGACCCAGTTGCAACCTGTCCAGCCGGGGTGCGAGCTGCCGGCAGAGGGGGCTAGGGGCCTCGCCCGGCCCCGGCTGCTCGGCCGACGCGGAGTCCGGGTGAGCCCGCTCACTCCTGCGGGCAGAACAGCTCGTCCCCGGCGGTCAGAAGGGGCTCGGGATCCACCAAGTAGCGCACGCTCAGGCTGTCGAAGCGGAACCCCATCTCCCGGTAGCAGTATGTGGCCACGCCCACGGTCTCGGCCCCTGTGGGCGTGTAGGGCAGGGTGAACCAGGTGCTGCTCGAGTCCTCAAAGATGCGCACCGAGTCGCCCACGACGCGCAGGGTGTGGCGATGCCACTGATCGTCGGGAGGGGGGAGGGGCTGCTCATGCAAAACGGTGTGGGAGGGCTCTGCGAAGAGCACCGCGTTGGATGCCTGGCGCTCGAGGTAGAAGCCGTCTCCGTTGGGCAGCAAGAAGTGGAACACCGGGCCAGAGTCGACGCAGTCGCCGGAGCTCCCGCTCGTGCTGAGCCAGCGGTAGGAGAGCTCGAAGCCATCGGAGAGCATCCCGGCCAGGCCAGGGATGAGCAGCGCCGTGAGGTCACTGGTTCCGTCCTGGACCAGCTCCCCGTTGTCGATCCACCAGCTCCCCGGGAAGATGTAGCTGTCGTCCCACTGGGCGTAGAGCCCGCCGCTCCAGAGATCGGAGCGGCTGAAGTCATCGAAAAACAGAAAGACCCGCCTGGGATCCCGGGGAGGAGCTCCTGCCTGCGGGTTGTCGTAGTAGAGGAAGTACCGGGGCTCGCCCGGGGTGCCGTCCAGGTCGTCTGGCACCTGGAATCGGACCATGAGCGTGGTGTCCGCGAGGTCGCGGGCGATGCGGTTCAGCTCACTCCATGCGCTCCCATGGCGCAGCACTCGCAGATCCTCCAGACCCCCTTGCACATGGGAGAGCACCTCTGCGCGCTGCGCGCCCTCCAGGTTCAAGGTTACCGTGTACCCCCGGCCCACCACGCCCAGGTCCATGGGGCGTCGCCGGCGCCAGGCCGGGTCCCACCAGGGCGGATCAGGCGTGGCGCAGGGCCCGGCCGCATCCACCGGCGGACCGCTGTCTGACGCCACAGATGCGTCTGGCCACGGGGCGGCGTCCGGGTCCATGGTGGCATCCCCTTCTTGCCCCGCATCCAGTGGTTGCGAACCAAGGCCGGCCGGATCGAAGACACACCCCGCCGCTCCCAGAACATACGCCACGGCCAGCAGCAACGACAGGCGGCACGCACCAGACTGCTTCATGAGCTCAGACCCTTCGCAGAACCCCGGCCCACACACGTGCCAGTGATTCTACTCCGGATAGTACCAGAGCAGCCTCGCCTTGCCCATTGCCGGTTCCCCGACGGATCTCGCCAGCATGACCTGAGAGTGTAGCTCGGCTGTCGACCTCTCCCCGCGGATCGCAACAGCGCCCATGGCTCTGGTTCGCCTGCCCGAGGGCGCTAGCTGCAGCCGTGATCCTCCAGGCACCTGTCCAGGGCGTCGTCGCAGTCGTCCACGCACTGGGTGTAGCCGCCAGAGAGGGGGTCGCAGCCATAGGTGCAGTCGGAGTGTGCTGCTCGACAGTTGTCCTGGTCCTCCTGGGTGCACACGGGCGCGCACCCGGCTGTGGTGAAGGCCAGCACGCAGCCTGCGGCGAGGGCCAGCGAGAGAATGAGTCGCTTCATGAGTTCTCCTCCGGGTTGGGGTTTTGGCCAGCCGCGGCTGCCCTTGGCTGGCACGTTCGAGCGTTGGCTCAGGCAGACTGAGCAGCAACGACCATGCCAGGTGTCGAGCGGGCCGGGAGAGATCCCCTAAAGCGCACTGATGTTCGAGAGTTTCCAAGGCTCGCGCCGCGTCGCTGCTCCATTGCCATGTCCGGGGATGGCCGACAGATTCTGGATGGAGGTCGCCAGAGCCGCTGTGATCTCGAGGGGATTCACATTGTGGCAAGAACCAGGCTAGCTTCCGCTGTGGCCATGGCTACGGCGAAAGCCATGGCCACAGCGGAAGCCACGGCAGAACGGTGGGAGGGACGGGAGGGGCGGGGATCTGCCCGTCGAGG
>JAJRWW010000569.1 GCA_024276595.1 Myxococcota bacterium | reverse complement strand
CCTGTCTCTTGCCGTGGCCCTGGAGCTCGTGGAGGGGCTGTCCGGGAGCCGCTCACCGGAGCGCAGGGTTGCTCGTCGCCTCAGATGTGATCGTGGCGCAAAGGTGTCCGGGGGGCGCTCTCCATAGTGGGTGGGTAGCGGGCGGCCGTCTCTGGCCGAGGGCCCCGAGGAGGGGGGGGTCGCAGAGCTCGCTGGCGGGGGCGCGGCAGCTCCTTGCGGGGGCGCGGCAGCTCCTTGCGGGGGCCCGGAAGCTGGTACCGCGTAAGCAGGAGCGGCAGTGGGAGCAGGGGCGGCAGCGGGGGCGGCAGTGGGAGCAGGGGCGGCAGCGGGGGCGGCAGTGGGAGCAGGGGCGGCAGCGGGAGCGGGGGCGGACGGATCCCCTGGTGGCACCTGGGTCAACCCGGCCTCCACGGCTCCGGCAAATGATGGCACGTCGGCCCACCTGGCCCCCGGGTTGGGATCGAGGGCACGGGCAATCGCCTCCTCCAGGGCACTGGAGAGGTCTGGGCGAACCGAGCGGATGCCGGGAGCCCTGCCCTGGGCAATCGCCTCCATGAGTGAGCCAGAGGTGGTCTCGTGAAAAGGCGGGGTGCCCCCCAAGGTCTCGAAGAAGATCACGCCCAGGGCGAATATGTCCACCGCAGGCGTCATCGCGCCCGAGGCGCCGTGCTGCTCCGGGGGGGCGTAGTGGAGCCACTTGGGGGGGGCGGCCTCGGGGTTGGTGGCCGGTGGGTCCCGCAGCCCCAGGTGGCCTCCAAGGCCCAGGTCTGTCGCCTTGCACAGCAGGCTGCCTCCCTGGTCTGCCAGCAGGAGGTTTCCCGGACGCAGGGCGGTGTGCACCACGCCCTGGGAGTGGGCAAATGCCACGGCCTGGAGCACGGGCTCCAGGATACGCCAGGCCTCGGCCACGCCCAGGTGCCTCGTGCGCAGGGTCGCCGCCAGGCTCTCCCCCTCCAGCAGCTCCATGCCCACCGCCAGGTGCTCGGTGGTGTCGATGAGGTCGAACACAGTCACCAGGTGCGGGTGGCGGAGCTTTGAGGCGGTGCGCGCCGCCCTCACCACGGTGGTGCGCACCTGGGCGCTGGCCATGGCCTCTGCCGAAAGGCACCTGAGGGCCACCTTGTTGCCGAGCGCTCTGTGCTCTGCGAGGTACACCACGCCGAGGTGGCTTTCACCTATTGGGGCGATGATGCGGTAGCTGCCGAGCTCTTTGCCGATCAAGCTGCTCACCTCCGTCTGGAAGCAGTTGTGGTCGTCGCCAGCAGTGAGCGATGCGAGCGGCCAGGACCCAGGGTCCTCGGCAGTGTAACGTCAGGGGGGCGGATTTGATTCGGAAAAAGTTGTGGGGATGGGTGAAGGGCTACTTGACCTCGTCATACTCGGCGTCGATCACGCCGTCGTCCTTGGCGCCCGTGGGTGGCGGGGCGTCCGAGGGTGGCGGTCCATCGGCACCGGGAGCGTCTCCAGGGGCACCGCCCTGGGCGGCGTAGAGCTTCTCGGCCATCTTGTGGGAGGCCTGGGTGAGCTCCTCGGCGGCCTGGTTCAGCTCCTCGGCGGTGGAGCCTGTTTTCTCCAGGACCTTCTTGGCCGACTGCAGCTTCTCGTTCACCACATTCAGCTCGTCCGTCGGGATCTTGTCCTTGTTCTCTTCGATGGTCTTGTCGAGGCTGTAGACCAGGCTGTCGAGCTTGTTTCTGGCCTCGATGGCCGCCTTCTTGGCCTCATCGTCAGCCGCATGGGCCTCTGCCTCGCGCTTCATGCGGTCGATGTCTGCGTCCGTCAACCCGGAGGATGCGGTGATGGTGATGTGCTGCTCCTTGCCCGTGGCCTTGTCGGTGGCGGTGACGTTCAGGATGCCGTTGGCGTCTATGTCGAAGGTGACCTCGATCTGAGGCACCCGACGGGGGGCCGGAGGGATGCCGTCGAGCATGAACTTGCCGAGGGTGCGGTTGTCCGGCGCCATGGGGCGCTCGCCCTGGAGGACGTGCACCTCCACGGAGGTCTGGTTGTCGGCGGCAGTGGTAAACACCTCGCTCTTTTTGTGCGGAATGGTGGTGTTGCGCGGGATGAGCACGGTGCAGACGTTGCCCTGGGTCTCGATGCCCAACGAGAGCGGCGTCACATCCAGCAGCAGGATGTCCTTCACGTCTCCGGAGAGCACGCCCGCCTGCACCGCGGCGCCCAGGGCAACCACCTCGTCGGGGTTGACACCCTTGTGGGGGTCGCGGCCGAAGAAGCCCTTCACCTTGGACTGCACCAGCGGGATGCGCGTGGAGCCGCCCACCAGGATCACCTCGCTCACGTCACCGGGCTGCTTCTTGGCGTCCTTGAGGGCCTGCCGACAGGGCTCGATGGTCCCCGACACCAGGTCGCCGATCATCTGCTCGAACTTGGAGCGGCTCAGCTTGGTCTGCAGGTGCTTGGGGCCCGCCTGGTCCGCTGTGAGGAAGGGCAGGTTGATCTCCGTCTCCTGAGCTGTCGAGAGCTCGATCTTGGCCTTCTCCGCTGCCTCCTTGAGGCGCTGGAGGACCATCTTGTCGCTGGAGACGTCGATCCCCTGATCCCTCTTGAACTCGTCGATGAGCCAGTTGATGAGCACCTGGTCGATGTCGTCCCCACCCAGGTGGGTGTCGCCATTGGTCGAGAGCACCTCCACCACGTTCTCGGCCACCTCCAGGATCGAGATGTCAAAGGTTCCACCGCCGAAGTCGTACACAGCAACGAGCTTCTCGCCGGCCTTGTCGAGGCCGTAGGCGAGAGCCGCCGCCGTGGGCTCGTTGACGATGCGCTTGACGGTGAGGCCGGCGATCTCGCCAGCGTCCTTGGTGGCCTGGCGCTGGGAGTCGTTGAAGTAGGCCGGCACGGTAATGACCGCCTCGCTCACGCTCTCTCCCAGGTAGTCCTCTGCGGCGCGCTTGAGCTTCTGCAGGATCTTGGCGCTTATCTCCGGAGGAGCGTAGGCCTTGCCATCGATCATGACGTGGGCGTCGCCGTTGGACTGACGCTTCACCTCGTAGGGAACCCTGTCGATCTCCTCGCGCAGCTCCGCGTACTTCATGCCCATGAAGCGCTTGATGGAGTAGACGGTCTTCTCCGGGTTCGTTATTGCCTGGCGGCGGGCGATCTGGCCCACTAGCACCTCGCCCTTGTCCCCGAAGGCCACCACGGAGGGGGTGGTGCGTCCCCCCTCCTCATTGGTGATGATCTTGGGCTCCTTGCCCTCCATTATGGCGACCACCGAGTTGGTGGTGCCGAGATCGATCCCTATTATCTTCGACATTTGTGGCCTCCGTCGGAATCAGTCGCTGTGAACGCGCGGAATGTAAGCACAACCAGGCTCCTGTCAAGGCCCTCGGACAGGGAAACAGTGTCCGAGGGAGTGCGTATGCTGGGTTGGGCCTCGGCAAGGCAATCTGTTCGAATCGGGTCTGATTGGTCGCTTGTTGCCGCTCCCGGAGGCGCGCTTGCCTTTGGCTGCGCCTGGAGCACCAACATGCTATCTTTCCGGGCCAGGCAGAGAGGATGCGGGCCAGGTAGAGAGAATGTCCCAAACCATGAAGCTACCCACCGGCACTGTTTCTGGCGGATCGCCCGACCCCGGGGCCTGGCAGGGCTCCCACCTCTGGGCGCTGCTGCGAGTGGGAGGGGTCTTGACCCTGCTGGCGCTGGGGCTGATGCTGTGGCGCTGGGACGGTGGCGCCCGGCGACCAGGGCGCCCCGAGGACAACCTGGCCACCCTTGTCAAGCGCCGCTACGGCCTGACCGTGGACCCAGGCCAGGTGCAGATCCCGGCGGGTCTCCCCGGCGGGGCCGCCGGCTCCTTCCCATATCGCGACGTGTTCTTCCTGGGCAGAAAGAGCCCCGGGGCGCCCAGAGACGTGTACTGGTTGTCGGTGCGATTCTCCCCGGCCGGGGTCCCCCTCGCCAGCCGGGCGCTGGTGAACCTCTCGGGCACCCCGTCCATCGACGAGCCGACCATGATCTCATCGGGGCCCCTCGTCGCCTACGTGATCCCGGCCGGGGACAGGCTGGGCGCGGTGGTGGTGGTGGACGCGCGGGGGGAGAGCCCGGGGAGCTCCACCTCGCGGCTGCGGCGCATCACGAGCAGCATCACCAACTTCCAGGAGACCGGTCACCTGAGGGGCTACGGCCGCCACGGCCTGGAGCCGCGGGTGGCGGTGCGCGAGGTCACGCTCTCCTGGTCGGCGCCCCGGCGCCTGGAGATCCAGGGGAGAGCCTCGAAGCGGAACCTGGTGGCCTTCCTGGACTGTGACAGGGGGCGGCTCCTGGAGGGGAGCTCATGGCTCATGTACCAGCCCCCCATGAGGGGAGAGAAGCCTCTTTTCAACTGGCTGGTGGACACCGTGCGCAGGCTGCCCGGCGTGGGCCCAAAGAAGATCGAGTGGATGGAGGTGGCTCTTTACACCCTGGTGGACCTCTTTCGGCGAAGGGTTCGCGGGGTGGGAGCTGGCAGCGGTGCATCGGGGAGCGAGACATCATCTGGAGGGGCCGTGGCCATGGCCCACGACCTGTACCGGCCCGCCAGGGTCGCAGTGAAGGCCAGTCGCTGGCCCCCCGCGCCCCTGCGACCCCTCATCAACAAGCACCCGGCCAATGAGGGGAGGTGGTTCGCCCCTCCCCGGTCGCTCATCAAGATGAACCCGGGCGCCCCGGTGCCGGTGCTGGAGACCTTCATACACCCCGATCCCCGGCGTCCCTACTCTGCGGTGGGCGTGCTCATCTGGGATCCGCGCCAGG
>JAJRWW010000568.1 GCA_024276595.1 Myxococcota bacterium | reverse complement strand
GTGGACAACGACTGCAACGGGCAGACGGACTGCGACGACTGGCAATGCGCGCAGAGCCCCTACTGCGGCTGCGTTCCCACGGGCCCGGAGGTCTGCTACGACGGGGTGGACAACGACTGCAACGGGCAGACGGACTGTGCGGACCAGGCATGTGTCGGCTCTCCCGGTTGCCCCCAGGAGCTGTGCGAGCCCTTTGCGGACCTGTCCTGCAACAGCGCCTTTGCCGGCAGCAATGACGCCCCCGGCTCGACCGACCAGGTCCTCTCCTACGCCTGCCTCTCCGGCTACACCTGGGACGGCCCGGAGATAGCGGGCTCCTTCGTGGCTCCAGCGGACGGCCAGGTGACGGTCCAGGTCACAGGGCTGTCCGCCGACCTGGATCTGTTCGTCCTGCGGGCTGGAGCCGACGGCGCCTGCGATCCCATGAGCTGCCTGGACGGGAGCTGGGGACCGGGCAGCAGCGACGAGCAGGTCACCTTCATGGCCTCTGCCGGCTCTGTCTACTACCTCGTGCTGGATGGCTACGCCGGAGCCATAAGCAGCTTCTCGGTCAGCATCACCTGCCAGGGGCCGCCGCCGGAGATATGCGACAACGGGGTGGACGATGACGGCGACGGCTTCACGGACTGCGCCGACCCGGACTGCTTCGGTCACCCGAGCTGCGGCTGTGTGCCCTCGCCCGAGGTGTGTGACGACGGGCAGGACAACGACTGCGACGGCTTCACGGACTGCGCCGACCCGGACTGCTCCTGGGCGCCCTGGTGCTGCACTCCCACGCCGGAGATCTGTGACGACGAGCAGGACAACGACTGCGACGGGCTGGCCGACTGCGAGGACTCCGACTGCTCCTGGGCGCCCTGGTGCTGTGTGCCGCAGCCAGAGAGCTGCTGGGACGGGGTGGACAACGACTGCGACACCCTGGTGGATTGTGACGACGACGACTGCGCTGGTGCGCCCTGGTGCTGTGTGCCCTCACCGGAGGTGTGTGACGACGGGCAGGACAACGACTGCGACGGCGCCATCGACTGCGACGACAGCGACTGCGCTGGCGCCCCCTCCTGCTGCGTGCCGGAGCCAGAGGTCTGCTTCAACTTCTCCGACGACGACTGTGACGGCCTGGTGGACTGCCAGGACCCCGACTGCGCCTCGGTGCCCGGGTGCCAGTGCTACCCGGAGGTGTGTGACGACGGTCTGGACAACGACTGCGATGGCGCCACCGACTGCGACGACCCAGACTGTCAGGGTGGATGCGACTGCGGCGGAACGGGGTCGCCGGAGATCTGCTACGACCTGCAGGACAACGACTGCGATGGCGCCACCGACTGTGACGACCCCGACTGCGCCCAGCATCCGGTGTGCAACGTCTGTGTTCCCTCACCAGAGGTGTGTGACGACGGGCAGGACAACGACTGCGACGGCGCCATCGACTGCGATGACGGCGACTGTGACGGGGCCCCCTCCTGCTGCGTGCCCATCCCGGAGATCTGCTACGACACCGAGGACAACGACTGCGACGGCCTCATCGACTGTGTGGACCCGGACTGCGCCAGCGACATCTTCTGCAACATCCCCATCTGTCTTCCCATGGAGCTCTGCGCGGACCTGCGGGACGACGACTGTGACGGCCTGGTGGACTGCCAGGACCCGGACTGCTTTGGCGACCCCTACTGCGCCACGTGCGAGCCCTACGAGGTGGACTGTGGCAACTACGACGACGACGACTGCGACGGCAAGATCGACTGCGCCGACGAGGACTGCGCTGGCCAGCCCGAGTGCGGCGGCTCTTTGGGAATGTGCGTGCCCTCGGGGGACCTCTCCTGCTGGTCGTACGTGGTGGGCAGCAACGCCGCCCCCGGCTCCACCGACACGGTGGAGGAGTACTCCTGCGGGGTGGGCAACGAGACAGGGCCCGAGTACGCCTATCGCCTGCAGGTGGATCAGCCTGGCGAGGTGACCATCAGCCTCACGGGTCTTTCGGCGGACCTGGACCTGTTAGTGCTCGACGCCTCGGGGCAGGTGTGTGATCCCGACCAGTGCCAGGCCATGTCGATCAACGGCGGACCTTCGGATGAGAGCGTCCAGCTTTTCGCGTTCCCTGGCCAGGTCTTCTACGTGGTCGTGGACGGCTGGAACGGCGCGATCTCTGGCTACGACCTGGAGGTGGCCTGCGACCAGGCGGTGCCTGGCCCCTAGGCGTCGGGGTCATTCGGTTCCTTTGGTCATTCGGTTCTCCGGGTCCGCTCCGATCCTGAGAAAATCCCCTTGTTTGGCGTCCTGATCATGGGCAATGTGGTGCCCATGAGCTCGCGGCCTTCGGATCTTTTGATCAACGGCTTTCCGTCCATCAGCGGCCACGACCGGGTGGTGGAGCGGCTGCAGAGGGCCATCTCCACCCGCCGGGTGCACCACGCATACTACTTCACCGGACCTGACGGTGTGGGCAAGGCCGCCACGGCTGTGGCCCTTACCCAGGCGCTCTGTTGCCGCGAGGCACCGGGCCAGGGCTGCGATGGCTGTGCCGTGTGCAGCCGCCTGGCCAGAGGCATCCACCCGGACCTCATGCGGGTGGAGGCCGAGGGGAGACAGATCAAGATCAAGCAGATCCGGCAGCTCGAGGAGCGGCTCGCCCAGGGCCCTCACGAGGCTCCGGTGCTCGTGATTCTCATCGACGAGGTGGAGCGGCTGAACATGTACTCGGCAAACGCGCTGCTCAAGAGCCTCGAGGAGCCCCGCCGAGACGTGCACTTCGTGCTCGTCTCCTCTGCCTCCCACAGGGTTCCCATCACCATCAGAAGCCGGTGCCAGCAGGTGCGCTTCGGGCCCCTGGCAGAGGATGTGGTTGCGCGGATCCTTTCCGAGCACACGGACCTGGAGGGGGCGGAGCTGGCTCGCGTGGCCAGGCTGGCGGAGGGGAGCGTCTCCAGGGGGCTGATGCTGGTGGAGCACGGGGAGCTGGAGGTCTGGCAGCGCTGGGTGCGGCGGATGGCCGGCGGCGACCTGTCCGAGCTGGACATCCCGGGGCAAGTGCAGGACCTGCTGCGGGAGGTGGAGGATCCAGAGCCCATGCTGGGGCTGCTGCTCCTACGGCTGCGTGACCACGTGCTTCTCGCGGCGGGCGTGGACGAGGGGAGGTTGGTGCAGGTCCGCCCGGGCACGGACGAGGCCCAGCGGGCGAGGTCCAGACCCCTGGTGCTGGCACAGCGCAGGCTGGCCGCCGTGGAGGCGGGCCTGCGGGACCTGCGATCTTACGTGAACAAACATCTGGCGCTCGAGCGCGTCTTGTTGCAATTGTCCTGAGGTCTCGCCAGCGGGCGAGCGCGGTGCTTCACATGACCAGCGACGACACAGACAAGCCCGGCGCAGGGGCCGCGGAGCCCAGGAGACGCAAACGGCGGCGGCGGCGGCGGAGCCGCAAGCCGGCGGCGGCAGAGAGTGGAGCCAGGTCAGAGAGCTCCTCCCGGCCGCAGACAGATGGCCAGGGAGCCGGGCAGCGGCCTGGCCAGGGAGCCGGGCAGCGGCCTGGCCAG
>JAJRWW010000567.1 GCA_024276595.1 Myxococcota bacterium | reverse complement strand
GGCCACGGCGTCACGTGGGCACCGCCTTTCCATGGGTGGCTGCCGGCCGCCGAGGTCGCTGAGAGGTCGCTGATGAGAGACGAGCTGGAGATCGAGGGTGTATCTTGGGGAAAAACCGGATGTTGTTGCCCCTCTCGACAAGAACGGCTGCTGTGATAATTCGGCATTGCCCCACCCGACGAATCTGTCATAGGCTGATCGAAGAGGTAAGATACTGCCGAGCGGCCTTCCCCTGGGGGAGCCATGAGCGCTCTCCCGCTGGCTCGACAGTGTCGGCAGTGGACAGTGGTTTGGGTGCTGATTCTTGGCGTGGCCAGGTTTCCCCCGGGCAGCGGGTGCCGCGTCCAAACCGTACGGAAAAACGTGTCGTTTTCCAAGACCTGCGGTCTCATCCGCAGCGGCTGGCCGGGTCCGGGCGTGGACCCTGGCGCAACAAGGAGCAGGAGAAACATGAAGGAGCTAGCGGCGATTCCAGAGGAGGTCAAGGTTCGAGGGACCGTGGTGGACACCTTTCTGAGCGCCTTCGGACCCTACAAGGCCCGGGGCACCAGGATCCTGGCGCGGATCTTTGGCACGGACGAGCTGGGCACTGGAGAGGAGGACCTGTACCCCCTGCACCTGTACCTCAAGGCCATGGGCGACATCCAGACCCAGTTCGGCCGGGATTTCATGCAGCGCATCGGATCCTACATTTTCGACAAGGCGGTCTTCCCTCCGGGAATCGAGTCTCTGGTTCAGGCCATGGAGGTCATCAACACCGCCTACTACATGAACCACACCGAGGCCGAGGGAAAGATAGGGGGCTACCACTGGGAGCGGACTGGCGACCGGAGCGGGGTGATGACCATCGACTGCCCATACCCCTGCGCGTTCGACCTGGGCGTGTTGGCCTCGATTGCGGCGCGCTTCGAGCCAGGGGCCAGGGTCACCCACGATGACTCCAAGGATTGCAGGCACTCGGGCGCCGAGAGGTGCGCGTACAAGGTGGAGTGGTAGCCATGAGCATCCCGAACCTTCAGACACGGCTAGAGCGCATCGAGCAGGCTCTCACTCGGGTCGCCGAGGGCGACTTCGACCAGACCATCGCGCTGGGTCAAGAGGACGACGCGCTGGGGAGCCTCGAGATGGGGCTCAACTTCATGCTCATGGACCTCAAGGCCATGGACCAGGCCAACAGGGACAAGGAGCAGATGCTCCTGGAGCAGAAGGCAGAGCTGGAGGAGAAGCTGGAGACCATCGCCAAGCAGGCGGATGCCATCCGAGAGCTCTCCACCCCTGTCATGGAGATATGGGAGGGGATCCTGGTGCTGCCGGTGGTCGGCCTGGTGGACACGAGGAGATCGCTGGACATCATGAACAACCTCCTGGCGGCGGTGGTCTCCCACGAGGCCAGGTGCGTGATAATCGACATCACAGGCGTTGAGGTGGTGGACACCCGCACCGCCGACTACCTCCTCAAGATCTCCCGGGCGGCGAACCTGCTCGGGACTCGCTGCGTTCTGACCGGGCTGAGCCCGGCGGTGGCCCAGACGCTGGTGGAGCTGGGCGTGGACCTCTCCGAGCTGAGGACTCTGCGCAACCTCAAAGACGGCCTCATGGACGGCCTGCGATACCTGGAGGAGAGACGCGCGGTGGCGTTGACTTCGGGAGGATGAGATGAATCGGCGGGTTCCAATCATCAAGCTGTATCGGACCCTCATAGTCTCCATCCAGACCGAGGTGGACGACGACCTGGCCGAGGAGCTCAAGGACGAGGTCGCCCACGAGGCGCGCATCCAGGACGTGGACGCGCTCATCGTGGAGGTCTCCGGGATAGATGTGTTCGACAGCTACATCGCCAAGACCGTTCGCGACCTGGCTCAGATCTGCCAGCTCCTGGGGGCTCGCACGGTGCTGGTGGGGCTCGACCCAGGCATGGCCATCACGTTGACCGAGATGGGCATGGAGATGACCGGCATCGAGACGGCGCTCAACCTGGAGCAGGCCCTGGAGCTGTTCGGGGGAACCTTTGGCGGTCGGGATGCCGTCTCAGGCCCAGACGATGGCTCCCATGGGGCAGCATCGTCAACGGTGACCCTGGAGGAGGACCCGCTCACCTGGGTGCTGTCCCAGGCGGGTCGCAAGCCACAGGGCCATGCGGGCTGAGGTCTTCGACAGCCTCTTGCGGGCGCTTCGTCCCTTTGTCAGCGCCATCACCGCGCGGACGGTGGTGGAGTCTGCCATGCGTCGCCAGCGGATCGGCAAGGAGATGCTGGAGAAGCACGGGGTCACGGAGGCGTTGACCCGAGCCATCGACAGGAGCCTGGCCATGTACCTGGGCAGCACCAGGCAGCGGAGGGCCTGCCGCGCCGCTCTGCAGGCTCTTGGAGAGGATGCCCTTGCCGGAGGTGGGGAGGGCGAATTCACCCGAGAGCGGGTCCGGGTCTGCAGCGAGCGAGACGTGGTGCTGGCGCGCTCCAAGGCGCGTGACCTGGCCGCATCCCTGGGGTTCGATGCCACCGAGCAGATCAAGATCGTCACCGCGGTCTCGGAGCTGTCGCGCAACATCTGCGCCTATGCCGGGGAGGGGGAGATCATCTTCCGCAAGCCCGCTGGCGGCAAGCCAGGCCTGGAGATCGAGGCCGTGGACCAGGGCCCCGGGATCCCCAACCTGGGTGACGTGCTCGCAGGGGAGTTCAAGTCCAGGACCGGCATGGGGCTCGGCCTGCGGGGTTGCAAGCGGATCATGACGCATTTTCGGGTGGAGTCCTCTCCTGGGCGCGGTACCAGGGTGGTCATGTCCAAGCTCCTGAGCGCCTGAAACGGTGAGGGTCCATGACGCCGTGTTTCTGCTCCCAAGGGCCCTCCCTTCCCCCCTTTCCCGGTCGAGACACCATCCTTACGGTCACCTATGTCGTGGTGCTCTTCTCCATCCTGGGCCAGGGTCTCACGGTGCGCCGGGTGGTGATCCGGCACCTGGGACCGGTGCCAGGGCCTGGCCGGCACGGCGTCCTGTGGCGGCGTGGTGCGCCTGCGCGACCTGAGGGCCGGCGCTGTGATATCCTGGTCCCAAGACCGAGCTGGACAGCGTCGCCAGCCAGGTGGGCTGCATCGTCAACTGAGGCTCGGCTCGGCTGCCGCCATCTCACGTGAGCGAAGGTTGCTCTCAACGCGGTCATGTCCTGTTGCGGCCCTGGGGCTCTGGGCGTAACATCGCCCTGTTGGCATCTTCCATGGCCCCGCTCCTTCTGGCCCGCCGTGGGCTCGGGCGGCCGCCCAGGAGGTGAGCCCTGTGAGGATTGGCTGCCCATGATCTCGTTGGTGTTCGTCGCTGGTGTGGCCCTGCTCGTGCTGGGCTACTTCGCCTACGGGGGGCTCCTGGAGCGCTGGCTCGGGGTGGACGACAGCCGCCCCACCCCTGCTCACCAGGTGCAGCAAGACCCGGCGGCGGCGGCGGATCCGGCCTTGAGGCACGACTACTTCCCTGCCAGGGCTCCGGTGCTTTTTGGGCACCATTTCTCCTCCATCGCCGGGGCCGGGCCCATCGCGGGCCCCATCTTCGCCGCGGCCCTTTTTGGCTGGCTCCCGGTGGCCCTGTGGATCGTGCTGGGGGCAGTGCTCATTGGGGGCGTACAGGACATGTCGGCGCTGGTAGCCTCGGTCAGAAACCGGGCTCGCTCCATGGGCGAGATCTCCAGGCGGTATCTGAGCCCCATGGGCTACCATCTCCTGCTGATCTTCATCTACCTGACGTTGCTGTATGTGACCGTGGTCTTCCTGGATCTCACCTCTCGCACCTTCGTGGCCGATGGCGGGGTGGCATCCTCCTCGGTGCTCTACATATTCCTGGCCGCAGCCTTCGGCGTCGCCGTCCTGCGGTTTCGGATGCCCCTGTGGCTCGGATCGCTGATCTTCGTCCCCCTCGTCTTCGCGGGAATCTGGGGCGGGCAGAAGCTCCCCCTGGACCTGGATCCCGCTGCTGTGGGTGACCCGGGCACTATCTTCGATGTGGCCCTGGTGCTCTACTGCTTCGTGGCCTCGATTCTCCCGGTGTGGCTGCTACTGCAACCGCGCGACTACCTCTCTTCGTACCTGCTTTTTGGCTGCCTCCTGGGCGGGCTCTTGGGCATCCTCATGGGAGCCTTGTCTGGCAGCCTGGGTGCATCCAAGGTGGACGCCTGGATGGGTTTTGAAAACCCCGCCGTGGGCTCTATGGTGCCGGTGCTCTTCATTACGGTCGCCTGCGGCGCCAGCTCCGGGTTCCACACCCTGGTTGCCTCCGGGACCACTGCCAAGCAGCTAGACCGGGAGGCGCACGCTCGTCCAATCGCCTTTGGAGGCATGCTGATGGAGGGGGTGCTGGCGCTGGTGGCCCTGGCGGCGATCATGGCCGTGGGCGTTGGCGACTCCAAGATCGCCCCCACGGTGATCTTTGCCAGGGGCATCGGCGGCTTCCTGGGTGCCCTGGGCCTGGATCCAGGGCTGGGGGCCTCCTTTGGGCTGCTGGCCGTCTCCACCTTTCTGCTCACCACCCTGGACACCTGCACTCGCCTCGGACGCTACGTGTTCGAGGAGCTGACACGTCTTGAAGGGGTCTGGGTCAGGTACGTGGCGACCGGGGTGACGGTGGGCGTGCCGGCCCTGTTCGTGCTGGCGCCCTTTCGAGACGCACACGGCAGGCTCCTGGTGCCCTGGAAGGTGGTCTGGCCGGTGTTCGGTGCCACCAACCAGCTCCTGGGCGGGCTGGCGATGCTGGTGGTGATCCTGTGGCTGCGCTCGGAGGGGCGGAGGACCTGGTTCGTGGTCGGTCCCTGCCTCTTCATGGTGACGGTTACCATCTGGAGCCTGCTGGAGATGGTTTCAGCTCCCGGCCGGGCCCCTGTCATCCGGGGGATCTCGGGGCTGCTGCTGGTCCTGGCGGTGGCCCTGGTGGTGGAGACGGGGCTGGCCCTCTCCCGCCCCCCTGGGGCATGCCGGGCGACCGGCGCCGGGGGCAGGGGACGGGGTGGCGCAGGGGCTGACACAGGGGCTGGCACAAAAAGAGACCCACCGGGGCCTCCCAATGGGCGATAATGGCGGAGTACACCGAAGGGCATTGACGATGAATCAGATGGCATCCAAACCTCTTTTTGTCATTGTGGTGGTGCTGGCATCGAGCGGTCAGCTCCTTGGATCGGCTGGCTGCGCCACCGGCAAGGATCCCTGTGCACCCAACCCCTGCGTCAACCCGCCGGCAGATAGCTGCGCAGCCGGTGTGGCGCAGATCTACCCCGCCACGGGGCAGTGCCTCGCCAACGCCGGCGAGGCGGAGTGCACCTACGAGCCGGCCACCGTGGATTGCGCCGAGATCGGGCAGTTCTGCCTGGAGGGCCAGTGCCTGGCCGACCCCTGCGACCCGAACCCGTGCGTGGCAGCACCCGCCGACGGCTGCGCGGGCAACATGGCGATCTCCTACGCAGAGGTGGGCGACTGCGAGATCGCCGACGGCAACGTGGAGTGCACCTACGCCGAGGAATCCCGCACCGACTGCGAGCTGTCCGGGGAGATCTGCGAGCAGGGGGCTTGCGTCGCGTCCGTGGAGCCCTGCAACCCG
>JAJRWW010000566.1 GCA_024276595.1 Myxococcota bacterium | reverse complement strand
GGGCGGCGGGGTCAGGGAGGTGTCGGGGCGACGCGAAGCGGACCTGCGGAGCGCTCATGGAGAACCTTTGCCAGCACCGGCCCGCGCGGGGTTGGCCCGCGCGGGGGATGTTGGTGCCGGGCGGAGCTGATGTGTGCTGTCCAGTTTTTTTCGGGGTGTCACAGAGGTCGTCCTCTGGCACACAACCTCATGAGCCATCGAGCATAGCACACCCGCGGGGTGGGTCGAAAACAGGCGTTGTTCCCCGGGGGTGGGTTTGTCATACTGGCGCGGATCCATTGGGCCCCCAGTCCGGTGGCCGGGTGACCGGAGGAGGGGCTCATGGGTGACCGGATGGCCAGAAGGGGCCGAGATGGCACGAGCTCATGAGCAAAGCGCTTTCCTCAAGACCTGAGAACGAAGGGCTCCGAGGTGGAGAGATTGGCCGCCATGGGCTCTGGCGTGAGGTCGGCTGGATCCTGGGGAAGGACCTGCGCGCGGAGCGGCGCGCTCCCACTGTGGTGGTGGTCTCGCTCCTGCAGGCCACGCTGGTTGTGGCTGCCTGCGCCCTGGCCGGCGACATGGCCGGACGGGGAGAGCTGGCCTGCGCCGCCATCTGGGTGTCGGTGGCCTTCGCGGGGGTTCACGCCGCGAGCAGCGCCTTTGCCAGGGAGCAGGCCAGCGGAGTGCTCCTCCTGCTCCGCACGGGGCCCATGCGGGGAGTCTCTCTCTTCCTCGGGAAGGCGGCCACCGTGGGCCTCATGACCCTCGTGGGGGGCCTGGCGGCCGCTGGGCTCACGGCGCTGCTCATCGACTCCACCGGCCTCGGGGCCTGGCCCTGGCGGCTGCTGGGGATCCTGGTGGCGGGCTCTGTGGGGTTCTCCGTGGCTGGTGCCCTGGTGGCGCCGCTGCTCGGCCTTGGCGCGGGCAGGGAGGCCATGCTGGCGCTGGTGCTGTTGCCCCTGGGGGTTCCCATAATCGTGTCTGGAGCCCGGGCCACCGCGGCCCTGTATGCGAGCCCTCCGGCGCTGGATGTGTACCGGGACTCCCTCGGCATTGTGCTTGGCCTGGATGCGGTTTTCCTGGCGCTGGGCCTTTGGCTCTTCGAGCCCCTCATCCGGCGCAGGGGATGATATAGTGCCCCGCTGGAGTTGGAAATGCTCAGGTGTCTGCTCTTCGCTCTGTCGGTGACCATGCCGCTGCTCTCCACGGCAGCGCCGAGGGCCCTGGCTGCGCCAGCGGTCCCGGCGGCGTCGCGTCCCACGGCGCCTGCCCGGCCGGCCGCGGCCCCCGCTGCCATGGCGCCGGGGGGGGGAGAGTGGAGGGACTTCAAGCCCGCGGACAGCGCAGGCCGGGGCAAGAGCGGCGAGGCGCGGGGCGTCTCCTCGGGGGTGCTGGTGGTGGTGGCCTACGGGATAATATGGGCGGTGCTGCTGGTGTATGTGCTCATCCTGTCTTTTCGTCAGCGGCGTCTCTCACAGGAGCTGGGGCAGCTCGGGCGCAGGCTGCAGGAGCTCGGGGATGAGCGGGGGGAGAGGAGTGGGCGGGACGGGTCGAGAGAGGCTCGGGAGGGGGGCCTCCCGGTGTAGCGCCGACCCGGCGTGGCGCTGACCCTGGCTCGCGAGGCATCATGAG
The DNA here is from genome assembly GCA_024276595.1 of Myxococcota bacterium. Classification (GTDB taxonomy): domain Bacteria; phylum Myxococcota_A; class Polyangia; order HGW-17; family JAJRWW01; genus JAJRWW01. Next base: position 15,007 of record JAJRWW010000566.1, on the reverse strand, counting down.
GACCATCGGCCTGATCTTCAAGCGCAACAACGCGGCGGCGAGCCGGGCCGCCTGCCGGGTGGTGGACTGGCTCTCCCAGCGCGGCGCAGAGACTCTGCTCACCCCTGGGCAGCAGCGGAGCATCGGCAAGGGCGTGCCCGTGGACGAGCCCGAGCTGGGCGGCCGCGCGGAGTTCCTGGTCACCCTCGGGGGCGACGGGACGCTGCTCCACGCGGCCGGTGCGCTGCGCGAGCGTGCAGTGCCCATCCTGGGCGTGAACATGGGGCGCCTGGGCTTTCTGACCCCTTTCTCCGAGGAAGAGCTGGATGAGGCCCTGGCCGAGGCCTTCGAGGGGAGGTTGGAGGTGCAGCGGCGCATGCGCCTGCAGGTGCGCCTCAGGCGCACTGGCAACGAGGAGCTGGCCGGAATCGCCACCAACGACGCCGTGATAAGCCAGGGCGCCATGGCCCGGCTCCTGGAGCTGGAGGTACGCCAGAACGAGCAGCTAATTACCACCTACCGGGCGGACGGCCTCATCGTCTCCACGCCCACCGGCTCCACGGCGTACAACCTCTCGGCCGGGGGGCCCTTGCTGACCCCGGGCCTGGCGGCCATCTGCGTGACGCCCATCTGTCCACACACCCTGACCAACCGCTCCCTGGTGCTTCCCGCCGACTGCGTCATCAGCGCCCAGGTGGTGGACACCGGGGACCGGCCGTACCTTACCATTGACGGCCAGCAAGGCTACATCCTCAACGCCGACGACCAGGTCATGATCGCCCGGGCGCAGGAGTCGCTGCTCCTTTTCCAGGCGCCCTCGGTGGACATCTTCGAGCTGCTGCGCTCCAAGCTGAGCTGGGGCGGCAGCGCGGGCTGAGCCATGCTCGAGTACCTGCGCATACGCAACTTCGCCATCATCGAGGACGCGGAGCTGGAGCTGGGACCGGGGCTGACTGTGATAACCGGGGAGACCGGTGCGGGAAAGTCGGTCCTGGTGGGAGCCCTCACCGGGCTGCGCGGTGCCAGGTTGACAAGGGAGCTGGTGCGGGACGGAGCGGAGCGGGCCGTGCTGGAGGCTGTCCTGAGCAGAGACAGCTTTGGGGACCTCTCGGCCGACCCCAAGGACGGGGTGGGCACCAGAGGAGACGGGGATGACGAGCCCGGCGCCAGCGGCCCCGAGTCGCCGAGCGGCCTGGCGGTGGGTGGTGCGGCCGAGGCTGATGAGGATGGCGTGGCGGTGTCTCGCACCCTGTCGGCCGGGGGGCGATCCCGCCAGCGCCTGGACGGGGAGCTGGTGCCTGTCAGGCGGCTAGCCGAGCTGGTGGGACCGAGGCTGGATATCAGCGGGCAGCACGAGGGGCAGACCTTGACCGACCCGTCCACTCACCTGGCGCTCCTCGACAGCTCCGGGGTCTCGGGAAAGGCCCTGGAGGCCTGCCGTGGTGCCGTGGAGAAGCTGCGAAGCACCGCCGTGCGGCTTTCGCAGATCGGCCTGGATGAGCGGGAGCGGGCGGCGCGCCTGGACCTGCTCAGCTTTCAGCTCGCGGAGCTGGATGCCGTGCGCCCGGAGCCAGGGGAGCACGCCGAGCTGGAGAGGGTGCGTCGGAGGCTTGCCTCGGCTACGGAGCTGGAGACCGCCGCTCGGGCTGCCCTGAGCCTTCTGTACGAGGACGAGGGCTCGGCGGTGGAGCGGCTGGGGCGGTGCGAGCGCCTGCTCTCCGAGGCCGCGAGCATGGACCCCTCGCTGGAGCAGATGCCGGGCCGGCTGGTCGAGGCCAGGGCCCTGTGCGACGACCTGGCACGGGATCTGCTCAGCTACGCCGAGTCGCTGGAGGGAGATCCCGCGCGGCTGGAGGAGGTACAGAGCCGGCTTTCGGAGCTGGACCGGCTCGGGCGAAAGCACGGCGTGGGGGTGGACGAGCTTTTCGACCTGCAAAGGAGGATGGCCGCCGAGGTCGAGGATCTCCGCTGCGCGGATCAGCGCATCGAGGAGCTCCGGGAGGAGCTGGAGCGGGCCCGCACCGCTGCCGCGGAGGCGGCCAGGAGGCTCACCACCGCGCGCAGGCGCGCTGCGACCAGGCTCTCGAAGGCGGTGGAGGCCAACCTGGCCCGGCTGGGCATGGACAAGGCTCGGTTCCTGGTGCGGGTGGAGCCTCGGCAGACCCGCAAGGGCGACGCCCCCGAGTGGATCTTCGACGGCCGCCGGCTCGGGCCCCGCGGCTGGGACCGGGTGGAGCTGCTGGTGGCCCCCAACCCAGGCGAGGACCCCCTCCCCCTCGCTCGAACCGCCTCGGGCGGCGAGCTCTCCCGGCTCATGCTGGCAATCAAGCTGGTGCTCGCCCATCGCGACCGGGTGCAGACCTACGTGTTCGACGAGGTGGACGCGGGTATTGGGGGGGTCACCGCGGACACGGTCGGGCAGGCCCTGGCAGAGGTCGCTCGCCATCGGCAGGTGATCTGCATCACGCATCTGCCGGGCATAGCGGCCTTTGGCGACCACCACCTTCGGGTGAGCAAGTCCAGCGCCGGGGGGCGCACCCGCGCGAGCATCCACGCCCTCTCAGACAGTGAGCGCATCGAGGAGCTGGCTCGCATGATGGGCGGTGCCAGGGTGACGCGGGCAACGCGCACGGCGGCGGCGGAGCTCCTGGCTGAGGCGAAAAAGCGCTGCACAGGGAGCTAACAGCCGGGAAACAAAGCGGTTTGTGCGGCATGCGGGGGGCAAATTGTTGACCGGTTCGGGCCGCCGTGCTAATGGTGGGCATTGACCATGGCTCTCTTGCGCACATCGGCGCCCACATGGCCACCACCTCACCGAGGGTGTCATGCGCTCTAGGAATCGGCGCACATCCAGGCCTCGCAAGCGGTCGAAGCTGGTGATGCCTCCGGTGCACCGCTCGCCCGGTGCGGCCGGGTCTGGCCCAAGGCTTCGTGGCCTGCTGCTCCTGGGCCTGGTGGCGCTGGTGGGCGTGAACCTGTACGCGTTCGTCTGGGGCCGCAGGTCCCTGCGCAACGTCTATCGGGCCGCCAGGATACAAAGGCCCACGGCCCCAGGGGGCAAGGAGGCGGCCCAAAAGCCAGCTCGCAGGAGGGGGCCGAACCGCTACCTTAGGATGCCGAGGATCATCACCGCCCGCTCCATGGTGGAGCAGGAGGAGGACGCCCTGCTGGAGATAGAGGCGTTCACGGTGCACGGACGGATTCGGCGCGGGGACAACCTCTACTCGGCGTTCAAGCGCGCGGGGATCAGCCGGCTGCTGGGGGACGTTGTCGTGCGTACCCTCGACCACCTGTACAACTTCCGGCGCGCACGCCCGGGGCAGCGCTTCAAGATCCGCCTCAGCCAGGATCGCCGCCGCCTGCTCGCCTTCGAGTACCAGGCCGCCCCTGGCGAGGTGTATCGAGTAGTCCGCAGGGGAAAGCGGCTCCTGGGCCAGAAGGTGAACCGGCCCGTGGTCACCAGGGTGTTCGAGCTGGCAGCGCCGGTGAAGGGATCTTTGTGGGCCACGTTCAAGCGCATGGGCGAGGACGGCCGGCTCCTCGCCGCTTTCACGGCGATCTTCTCCTGGGACCTCAACCTCTACACGGACGTACACCCCGGGGACCTGGTTCGCCTCATAGTGGAGAAGCAGTTTCAGGGGGATGAGCTCGTGCGCTATGGCCGGGTTCTGGCGGCCGAGCTACTGGGGCACAGGAGGCGCGTGCGGGCCTTCTGGTACCGCCCGCCCGGAGGCGTGGGGGGGTACTACAATGAGCAGGGGGTCTCCCTTCACCGGGTGCTGCTCAAGGCTCCGCTGCGCTACAAGCGCATCTCCTCGCGGTTCGACCTGCGCCGCATGCACCCCGTGCTACACATCATACGGGCCCACAACGGTGTGGACTACGCCGCCCCCCGGGGCACCCCCATCTGGGCTGTGGCCGATGGGGAGGTGCTGTTTTTGGGTCGAAACCGCGCCGCCGGCAAGATGATCGCCCTGGCCCACGACAAGGGCATGAGATCGGTGTACATGCACATGCAGGGCTTTCGCAGGGGCCTCGAGAAGGGCGACAAGGTGAGGCAGCGCCAGGTGATCGGCTACGTGGGCTCCACTGGCATGGCCACCGGAGCGCACCTGCACTTCGGCCTGAAGATCGGCGGAGTGTACGTGGACCCGCTCAAGCACAACCGCACCCGTCGCCCGCCGGTGCCCAGGAGGTTCCGACAGGACTTCATTCGGTGCATCACGCCCTTGTCGGGCACTCTGGGCTCCCTGCGGACCTCGGGTCGCCCCATCCGGCGGCCAGCGGGTCCCACCGTGCTCAAGACCGTGGAGCGGTACCGCTCTCGGTGACGGTCGGCGCCCTGGAGGTCCATGGGTCCTTCCGCGCGGTGCCGCGCCGCTCAGGGCGCCGGGTCGAGGTCCACGGAGAGGGTGACGCCCAGGAGCTCTCCCCTCAGGCTCTGGCGCCCGGAGGTGATGGATCCACCAGCGGTGGGATCCAGGAGGTGTGCCTGGCGGGCCATCCCCGAGCCCATGGCTGAGATCCCCTCCACGTGCAGGTAGCTCACCTCCACCCGGAGGGGGCCTCTCAGCAGGCCCAGCCCCAGGGCCAGCACGTGGCGGTCGGGCTCCACCAGAGCCGCGGAGCGGAGAGCGGGCTCGGTGGCGCCCTGGGTGTAGCCGTACCCAACGCTCAAGTGCAGCCGCCCTGGCAAGAGGGCCACCCGCAGGGCGATGGAGAGCGCCAGCCTGCGCCGGCGCAGGACGATCCCGGTGGGTAGCTCGTTCACCTCCACCACCCTCTCCTCCCAGGTGGTGGGCCGAATGAGGAGCCCCGGGGACCTGGCTGTAAGGGGCGATGAGCCGGATCCGCCGGTGAGGCTTCCCCCTACGTCCACCGACACCCGGCCCAGGTCCACCCCCACGCCAACCCGTGCGGTCCAGCCCATTCTGACCCGCATGGTGGCTGCCACCTTGCCAGCGACCGCCTCCCCCCAGGCGTCTGGGCGCGCCCCCCGCAGGACGGCCGAGCCTTTTGGGTGGGCCACGGATGAGAGCTCGAACGCGGCGCCCAGCCGGAGCCAGGCGAGGGGCCTCAGGAGAGCTCCGATGACTCCCAGGGGGACGAAGCGAGCCTCCAACCCGAGGCGTGACTCGAAGTCGGCCCTGGGCTCTTCCTCCAGGCCAGCGGTGCCCGTGGCAAGGATCCGGCGATGGGAAAGGGAGAGCCACTGGGCCCCAAAGGCTGCCCCGAGCCCCAGCCACCGTCTCCATCGCCAACCGATGGCCAGGCCGAAGTGGTGAAGTCGCAGGCGATAGGCCAGCGCCCCGTAGCGCTGTCGGTCCCAGCGGCTGGGCACCAGGGGAGCCGCCGGGTCGCGACCGGGAAAGCGGGCCCTGGCGCCGGCCTTCTCCCGGTACCAGGCGCCCAGGGTGAAGCCCAGGAGGCCTGGTCTGCTCGCGACGGCCACGTGCAGGAGCGCCCTGGGATCCACCTCGGCCTCGGCGGTGTCCTCGAGGGGATCGTCCAGGCGCCGGGTGGTGGCGCGTCGGGTGTCCACGGTGATCCCCATGAGAAACCGGGACGCTCGGCGCCGCAGCCCGCAAAAGCCCAGCAGCGCCGGGTTGAGCACGAAGCCGCCCATGTGCCCAGGCGCCGCCGCGGTGGCGCCCCGGGCGGGCGCAAGGAACGGGTCCGGACCGGCCAGATCGAGCCCTCTGGCCAGGTCCGGACGGGCGCAAAGCAGCGCCAGCAGCAGCAGGGCCGCGAGGCGAGCCCGCGAGGCCAGCGACAGGCGCGTGCCAGACAGCCGCAGGAGGCCGCCTCGAAGAGCGCGCTGTGTGGCCTGTGTCTGTGAGCACATGTGGCTGTAGATGGTACCCCAGGCCCAGCGCCGTGAGAACGCCGATCTTGGGCCAGGAGACTGAGAGCACGAAGGCTAGGAGCACGAAGACAGGATGAGCTGCGCCCGAGCCAGGAGGAAGGGGAAGATACTGCTGCAGTCGGGCAGCACGGTAGTGTAGCCATTGCTACAGAAAAAAACCAAGTAGAAACATGCCATTTTTGTTGTTATCAATGCTACGATACCCATGAGGATCTGGTAAAGATCGGCTGATGGATGAGCATGATTTTGGTCATATCGGGTGGGAGCAGCACCGCGTCCAGGCTCGTGGGATGGCTGCGGGAAAGCGGGCGCGAGTGCCAGGAGGTCGTGGAGCCAGGGTTGCCTTCCAACCCACGGGCAGCGTCGGACCTGAGCCTTCGGGAGCCCCCCGACTGCATTGTGCTGGTTTGGAGCTCCGCCAGTGAGGCCAATGGCCGGGCGCTCAAGCACCTGCGCTTGGCGCACCCGACCTCGGGCATCGTGACCGTGGGCGAGCGGAGCCAGGCGGACGTCACGGCTCTGCAGGAGGACGGTGCGGACGTGTGGCTAAGGCCCGACGTGTCTCGGGTCTCATTCCTGGTGGCCGTGAAGCGCACCCTGGAGCTGGCCAGGCTGCGCTCTGAGCTGCAGTACCTTCGGGTCAAGGACGCCTCTGGAGCCGAGCTCGGCCAGCTCGTGGGCGAGTGCCCGCAAATGCGCGAGCTGTTTACCCAGGTGCTGACTCTATGTCGTCGCACCACAAATCACCGCGGTCCGGCCGTGCTCATCACCGGCGAGACCGGCACGGGCAAGGGCCAGATCGCCAGGGCCATTCACCACAACGGAACCCGTCGGGACAAGGCCATGGTGGAGGTGAACTGCGCGTCCCTGCTCGACACCCTCATGGAGGCCGAGCTCTTTGGGGCCCAGAAGGGTGCCTACACTGGCGCGGACGAGTCTCGCACAGGGCTGTTCGAGGTGGCAGACGGTGGCACCATCTTCCTGGACGAGATCGGCACCCTGAATCAGGATCTCCAGGCCAAGCTGCTGCGGGTGCTGGACGAGCAGACCATCCGGCGTGTGGGTTCCACCGTGGAGCGCAAGCTTGACGTGCAGGTCATCTGTGCCACCCACCGGGATCTGGAGGCGGCCGTGCGAATGGGTCATTTCCGCGAGGACCTGTACTACCGGCTGAGCGTGATCCACTTGACCCTGCCGCCCCTGAGGGAGCGGGATCGTGACGTGACCCTGCTGGCCCGCTCCTTTGTCCGGCAGCTCAGCGCCGAGTACGGCGGTCCCGAGCCTTCCCTGAGCCCAGAGGCCGAGCAGGCCCTGCTGAGCTACGACTGGCCTGGCAACGTGCGGGAGCTGCGCAATCGGCTCGAGCGGGTGGTGCTGCTGTGCGACAGCGCGGTCATTCGCCCCGAGCACTTGGAGCTCCCCTCGGCCCCGGTCCGGATCGGGGTCACGAGGGCGGGCATCGAGGTGGAGATTCCCCCGGATGGTATTTGCCTGGCCGAGGTGGAGAAGGCCTTCATTGAAGAGGCGATGCGCATGAGTGGGGGAAACGTCGCCAAGGCGGCACGCCTGCTCAGGCTGAGCCGGTCCACTCTCCGATATCGCTTGAAGCAGCCATGATTCTCTGAAGTTCTCCAGCAGTGCCGAGCCGAGTGCGAGCTAGTACGCACAGGATCGGTTCATTTGAACCACTGGGTGGCGAATATCGCCACCCAGCCATTCGTCCTTGGATTGCCCATATTGCGTGATAACAAGCGGATAGTGATTCGTGGGGTGTTGGCATGGCCATTGCCTGCGTGCACAGTCACCGCCCACAGCCCTGGGTGGCGGCCAAGCCTGAACCCATAATGACCAGCAACTGTACAGAATGTGGTGCGGAGTTCTCGGGCGAGCTAGACAGGTGTCCGGTTTGCACCGTCGGCGTTGCCAAGACCCCCGCCACCGAAGACATGGCCTGGGACAACCTCCTCAAGCCCGGGCAGACGGCGTCCTACGGAGCCCGCAGCAAGGCCGCGGGGCCCCACAAGCGGGTGGCAAGTCCGGCCATGCTTCACTCCATATCGGGCGTCAGGCTGCGGAACTACCAGGTCGGCGACGAGCTGGGGCAGTACAGGCTGGTGCGGCTGCTGGGCCAGGGCGGCATGGGCACGGTGTTCGAGGCCGAGCACAAGCTGCTCAAGCGCCGCGTGGCCATCAAGATCCTGCTGTCGGAGTTTGCCGACCAGTTCGGCGTGGTGCACCGGTTCTTCAAGGAGGCCCAGGCCGTCAACCGCATCGGCCACCCCAACCTCATCGACATCATGGACTGCGTGGAGAGCGTGGATCACCTGCCGTATCTGGTCATGGAGCTGCTGGAGGGCGAGAGCCTGCAGAGCGTGATTGTGCGGCGAGCCCCCATGCGCCCCGAGGAGGTGGTGTCCATCAGCCGGCAGATAGCCGATGCCCTGGCTGCTGTACATGCCAAGGGAATTGTTCACCGGGATCTCAAGCCGGACAACATCTTTATCTCGCCGCGGTCTGACGGTACCTTTGGGGTCCGGCTGCTGGACTTCGGCATCGCCAAGTTCATGGCCGCCGACGACTCTCTTCTCAGGACCATGACAGGGGAGCCCATCGGCACACCTGAGTACATGGCCCCTGAGCAGATCGAGGGTGTCGGCATGGACCACCGCCTGGACATCTACGCGATGGGCGTGATGATGTACGAGATGCTGGTGGGCTCACCGGTGTTCGTGGCGCCCCAGGTCGGGCAGCTCCTGTTTCACCACCTCAACACCGAGCCGGAGCCTCTGAACACCCGGCGCCAGAAGATCGGCGCCGATCCCGTTCCCGATGGCCTCCAGGACGCGATCCTGTCCTGCCTCAGGAAGGACCCTGACCAGCGCGTCCAGACCATGAGCCAGCTTGCGGAGCTGCTGGAGTGGTCCATCGAGGAGGAGACTGGCGTGGTGGTGTTGCCCGACCTGGAGGCCGTGGAAGCCAAGGTCAGGGAGAGGCGCAAGAGGTGGCTCTGGCCCTCCGTGGGCATGGGGGCAGCCTGCCTGATTCTGGCGGTTGGGGGCTGGTGGCTGCTCCAGCCCGGCGGCGCCGGTGTCAGCAAGGCCGATCCCAAGGAGGCGACAGTGTCGCTCGTAAAGGAGGCTGGCCAGACCAACCCGCGGGCGGTGCTCCGACGGGCCAGGCGACCGGGGGTGCGACGGGTGGTGATCAGCTCCAACCCCTCCGGTGCAATCATCTACCGGGTCTCCGACGGCAGGTACGTGGGCAAGACGCCGCACACCCTGGAGATTCACTCCGGCCAGCGGTGGCGCCTCAGGCTCTTCGCCGCGGATTATTTGCCCGGCGAGCTGCTTGTCTCCGGCGACGGGAGCGGACCGGTCCACGTGGATCTTGCACCCAAGAAGCCCCCACCCTTAGATGGCGGGGCTGGGATGAGTGTGACCAAGAGGACGAAGCATGGCCGGAGGAAACCCAACCGGAAGCGGAGATATCGTGCCGGGAGGCCAAGCCGCGCCCGTGAGCGCTCCCGCCCCAAGGAGCCTCGTGGAGACAGACGCCAGGCCATGGGCCTGGGCGAAGCCGACACGGTGAACCCCTTCAACTGAGAGTGCTCATGCGGTCGCAACCCCCCACCTCTGCCACGAGGACCATCCCACCTGAGATCCCTGCGGACGCGGTTCGGGCGACGTCGATCTCTCCCCACCCCGACGTGGGCCTGGAGCTGGGCTCCTACCGAGTGCTGGATGTGCTGGGTGAGGGGGGCATGGGGTTGGTGTACCTGGCAGAGCACATGCGGCTGGGTCGCAAGGTGGCCATCAAGCGGCTGAAGGATCGGCTGGCGGCCAGGCCCGACTCGGTGAAGCAGTTCTTCGAGGAGGCCCGGGCGGTAAACCGGATCAATCACCCCCACATCGTGGACATCACCGACTTCGTGGTACAGGAGAACGCGGCGTACTACCTGATGGAGTACCTGGACGGCGAAACCCTGGCCGACCTCTTGAGGCGGGAGGGCCCGCTGGCCCCACCTCGGGCAGTGCACATCGTAGCCCAGGTCTGCGGGGCGCTGCAGGCCGCCCACGACGCAGGCTTCGTGCACCTGGACATCAAGCCGTCGAACATCTTCCTCGTGGACCAACAAGGCGATCCCGACACGGTGAAGATACTGGATTTCGGCACGGCTCAGCTCACCCAGACCCTGCCGCGGGCCGCTGAGAGCAACCTCCGCAGGTCGGCGGTCTTCTCCCTGGGCACTCCGGTGTACATGTCTCCAGAGCAGGCCTCGGGGGAAGAGGTGGACTCGCGCTCGGACATCTACTCCTTGGGTGCGGTCATCTTCGAGATCCTCACGGGGCAGCCACCCTTCTCGGCCCAGTCTGCCCCTGAGTATATCTACAAGCACATGACCGTGCCTGCTCCACGAATATCCCAGATCAAGGGGTTGCCTCACAAGATCCCGCGCCACTGCGCCAGGGCGGTCATGGCCTGCCTGCAGAAGGATCCACAGGACCGCCCAGCCAGCATGTCCGATCTGTCACACATGCTGCTGCGGGGCGCCACAGCCACCCATGGCCGGGCTGGTTCGGGGCCCATGGTCGCAGAGCGGGTGAGCAGCGGCGGCCGCTGGATCCTGCTTGGAGGTGTCGTTGCAGCCCTCGTGGCCGCGATGGCTGGCAGCCTTCTGCTCTTTGGCCAGGACCAGGCGGGCAAGGAGCGCCTCAGCCCCGCGGGGATCGTTGTCGCAGCGGGCCTGGGGGACATGGCCCTGGAGAACCAGGCTGCCAGGCCCACGCACGTTGTGCTGCTCCTCAAGACCACGCCGGCCCTGGCCCGCATTGATCTCCTTGAACCCGAGCGGCGCCCCCTCGGCATGACCCCGCTGGTCATCAAGCCCAAGCGTACGAGCCAGGCCTGGAAGGTCGTGATCACCGCCGAAGGGCACAAGCCGCGCACCTTGACCCTCGTGCCGGATCGAGACCGCACTATTGACATCGCCCTGGAGAAGCTGCCCGAGCTCCCTGAGGAGGTGCTTCGGCAGCAGGAGATGGGGGTCCAGAGGGACAAAAGGCCACGGCGAGCCAAGGGGAAGATGGGGAGCACCAGGAGGAGCAGGCTCGGGAAGCAATCCAAGACCAAAGGCGCGAAGAAGAGGACCGGGCCAAGCAGCATGAAGCTGCGCCGCAAGCTCGACTCCGTGCGCACGATCAATCCGTTCGACTAGCGGTGGGGGAGAAGACGACGATGAACATGGTTCGACTGATGTCGCTTATGTGCGCCCTGCTCGGCGGTGTGTTTCTGGCCACAGCGATGCCTGGTGTGGCGGACGCTCGCGGGCGCCATAGCCGCAGGAAGCACAGGGCGCGAAAGGAGGCCAGGCGGCTGTTTGGGAAGGCGCAGGTCCACTATCGCCTTGGGCGCTTTGGGCGGGCCCGCAAGCTGTACGAGAAGGCCTATGAGCTGCTGCCGCTGCCGGGATTTCTGTACAACATCGCCCAGTGCTTTCGCATGGAGGGCAAGTACGAGCGAGCGCTGTTTTTCTACAAGAGCTACCTGGGGGCGCAGCCATCGGCCCCTAACCGGGCCATGGTGCTCGAGCTCATGGCGAGGTCTGAGAAGGCGTTGGTTGCGAAGAGGAGGCGAAGGGCTGCCGCCGAGCGGCAAAGGCGGATCGCGGCTGATCGGCTCCGCTCCCAGAAGCTGGCCCTGCTAAAGGCCAGGCTCGCTGCGGAGGCTCGCGAGCGCGCCATTCGGCGACCGTTTCTGCCACCAGGACCCCAGGACGAGCCCAAGCCCCTGGTGAAGAAGTGGTGGTTCTGGACCGCAATCGCTGGCGGTGTGGTGGCGGCGGTGGTGACAGGGGTCGCCTTGGGCTTGACCGCCCAGAGCTCGTCGGGCCATTGGCCGTCCACTAGCCTGGGCCTGCTGGATCGCAGACAATGATCTTTTTTGTGAGGACAGGGACGTGAGTACTTCTGCAGCGCAGCCGAGCTGCTGGCCTCGATGGTGTATGGTGGCCCCCTTGCTGGTCCTTGTGGCTGGCATCTGCGTGGCCGGATGCAAGAGAACCAAGGAGGACACATCGGTCCTTGTGATTATCCACTACGAGCCCGCTGACTTCCACATCGATCAGTTCCGCATCGCCGGCCACTTCGTCAGTGACTCATCCATCGCCTTCAACCAGGGGGAGCTTCCGGACACGCCGCGCTCGTCGCCGTTTTCGTCGGGCCGGGAGACAGCCCTGGTGCTCCTGTCCGATGACCTGGTGGGACAAGAGATAGTCGTGCGGGTGTGGGGCCTCCATCAGGGCGACGTGGTGGCATTTGGGCGCAGCACCACCATTCCGGAGCTGGGCATCATGCGGGAGGTGGAGATAACCCTGGACGTGCCGCCCAACTGTGGCGACGGCGTGGTTCATCCCACCGAGGAGACCTGTGACACCGGCCTCTCCTGGGGCGAGGAGGGCGCCTGCCCTGAAACCACGGCCGACTGTGGTGACAACGATGAGTGCACGATGGATCGGGTCGAGGGCGCTGGCACCTGCCTGGCCCTGTGCTTCAACGAACCCATAACCGACTGTGTCCATGGCGATGGCTGCTGTCCCGCGGGCTGCGGCCCATCCAACGACGCCGACTGCGATGCCATCTGCGGCGACGGCCTGGTTGGCGTGGGCGAGACCTGTGACACGGGTATCCCGCCGGCTGATCCCGGCGGCTGCCCCACGCTCTGCGAGCCCGACGGCAATCCGTGCACGGATGACAGCCTGGTGGGCGCCGGGAGCTGTCAGGCCAACTGCCCCTACGCGATCATCACGGAGCTCTTCGGCGGTGACCAGTGTTGCCCCCCCGGCGGGGACGCCACCCTGGACTCGGACTGCCAGCCCGTTTGCGGCAATGGCGTGCTCGAGCCAACGGAGCAGTGCGATGTCGGGATCCCCGTCGGCTCCCCCGGGGCTTGCCCCGAGGACTGCCTGGATCCGGATCCCTGTGTTACCGGGGTCCTCTTCGATGGTGGTACCTGCCAGGCGAGCTGCGTGTGGGAGGTGCAGACGCTCTTTCTCGCGAGCGATGGCTGTTGCCCGTCGGGAGGCAACAACAACATCGACGGCGACTGTCCGGTCACCTGCGGCAACGGGGTCGTGGAGGCGGGAGAGGTCTGCGACACGGGCATTGCGGCTGGCTCGCCCGGGGGGTGCCCCGCGAGCTGTGACGACTCCCTGCCATGCACCATCGATACAGTGGACAACCCCGGCACCTGCCAGGCGAGCTGCAGCCACAGCAGCATCACCACCTGCAGCGACGGCGACACCTGCTGCCCTTCTGGCTGTGGCCCGGGCTCGGACGATGATTGCACCGCTACCTGTGGGGACGGCCTGTTCGAGCCGGCCAGCGGGGAGCTCTGTGACACCGCCATCGTCTCCGGCCAGCCCGGGGCCTGCCCGGAGGTGGCGGATTGCGAAGACGGGGACTCCTGCACCGCCGACAGCGTGGTGGGCGCTGGGAGCTGCCAGGCCCAGTGCGCCAACACCCCCGTGGCCTGCGCCGACGGCGACGGCTGCTGCTCGCCCCAGTGTGACGCCACCAACGATGACGACTGTAGCGCCATCTGCGGCAACGGTGTGGTGGAGCCTTCGGGTGGAGAGCTCTGCGACACGGCAATAACGGCGGGCGACCCGGGGAGCTGCCCCACGAGCTGCAGCGATGGCATTGCCTGCACCGAGGACCTCCTGGTGGCCCCATCAACCTGTGCTGCGCGCTGTGACTTTCCGCCCATCAGCAGCTTCATGGACGACGACGGGTGCTGTCCGAGCGGCGGCAACAACAACGTGGACAACGACTGCCCGGTGACCTGCGGCAATGGTGCCGTGGAGGTCGGGGAGACCTGCGACACGGCCATTGGGCAGGGGGACGCCGGGGCCTGCCCAGTGGCCGCAGACTGTGTGGATGGGGTGAGCTGTACGACCGACACCCTCATCAACGACGGGAGCTGCACCGCGGACTGTGTGAACAACCCCATATCCACCTGCGCTGACGGTGATGGCTGTTGCCCGGCGGGCTGCGACCTGACGAACGACAACGACTGCAGCGTCATCTGCGGCGATGGCTCGGTGGACGGGGGCGAGACCTGCGATATTGCCATCACCTCGGGCCAGCCCGGGGCCTGTCCGGTCCTGGCGGACTGCGACGACCTGGATCCCTGCACCACCGACACCCTCGTTGGAGACACCACCTGCGAGGCCTACTGCGACAACACCCCGGTTGTTTGCATCAACGGCGACGGCTGCTGCCCATCTGGCTGCACCAACAACACCGACGACGACTGTCCGGCCGTCTGTGGCAATGGCTTGGTGGAGTCCAGGGCCGGGGAGATCTGTGACATCGCAATCGCCTCGGGATCTCCGGGGGCCTGCCCGAGCCTGGCGGACTGCGACGACCTGGATCCCTGCACGGTGGACACCCTGCAGGATGGCGGCACCTGCCAGGCTCTGTGCGACAACGCGGCCATCTCCACTTGCAGCGATGGCGACGGCTGCTGCCCGCCTGGATGCGTGGCAGCCACCGACCAAGACTGCGGTGGCTGCGGAAACGCCTTGGTCGAGCCGTCCTACGGTGAGGAGTGTGATGACGGAGATTCCGACAACTACAATGCGTGCAGCAACTCCTGCACGAATAACAACGGCAAGGAAGGCGACGTGTGCCTGAGCTCCGACGACTGCGGCGGGGGGCTCGACTGTCTCGATGAGCCGAGCTACAACCTCGAGGGGGGCTACTGCGCAGATCTGACCGCCTGTGATCCGGCCTTTCCGAGCCTCGGCTGCGGGCCAAAGGGAACCTGTGTGCCATCCCTTGGAGGTTACCTCAGCCCCGTGTGTGCCTACCGCTGCACAGCGCTGACCGACTGTCGGTGGGCCGACGGCTATAGCTGCCAGGTCGTGGGCGGCGGCGTGTCCGCCTGCTTGCCGTAGCCTGGCTGGGCGAAGGTGGCGAGCTGGGGGGGCGCCTGGACGAGCGGCTCCCGCTAGCCCATCGAGCGCGATTGAAGTATCATCTAGCGGCCCTGCTCATCGAGGTATTATTGGACTCTGGAGACCGACCCAAGAGACCCTCCCACGCGCCCTTTGGCGTGCCGATCCTGCCCCGGGTCGAGGTGGCGCGGGTGGAGGGGGCGCGG
>JAJRWW010000565.1 GCA_024276595.1 Myxococcota bacterium | reverse complement strand
GCCACCGCGGCGGCGAGCTTCTGCAGCTTCTTTCCGGCCACTGGGCCGCGCTTTTTGGCCAGCGCGGTCAGCTCGCGCACGGCTCCGGCAAAGTCACGAGCCTGGTACAGGGTCTTTGCCGTGGCGGGCATGGCGCCGCCGCCACCCACGAAGACCGGACCGGTCGCGGTGACGCTCGGAAGGGTGTCCTTGTCCGCCATGAGCCTGTCGAGCTCCGCGTCCGGATGAGCGGTCGGGGGCGGCCCCCCGAGCTCGTGGCGAATCTTCTGCGCCAAAAAGGCCGTGGGGGCGATCTTCAGGGCTGCCTGGATCTTCTCCATGGCCCTGGCCCTGACCTTTTTCTTCTTGCTCTTGGCCAGCTCTCTCGCCTCGGCCACCAGGGGGGCGGCCTTCATGAAGCGCACACGCCGGGCCAGACGGCGAGCCACCTTGCACGTCTGGAGGGCAATCTTGCAGGTGCCCTTGTCCACGAACCGCTTGTCCTGCAGGAGGTCCTCGTTGATGCGCAGCTCCGCCCGCACGAGCTTCCCGGCCTCGATGGCCGCCCTCGCCTTGGCTAGCACGGCGTTGGCCAGGAGGTTGTTCTGCACGTAGGTGAGGTTGTCCGAGTAGACCTTGCTGGAGGGATCGTGGGCCTTTAGCTTCTCCAGCAGCGCGAGCGCCTTGGTCCAGCGCTCTGCCTTGATGTGGGCGGACGCCTGGTTGAAGACCTGCTCGGGCGTGGGGCCCTGGGGCTGGGCCGCCACGGGCTTGTGCTTGCGCCTGGCGGGCCTCTTCGGCCCCATGAACGAGAGGGCCACGCTCAAGATCAGAAAGAAGGCGAACACGCCCACCACCGCCAGAAAAATGATCTTCTTCTGCTTGGTGTCAGTCAGCCTGCCGTAGAGACCCTTCAGGCCGCCAGAGGAGACCTTCACCTTTATCTCCACGCCCGGCGTCTCCAGGCCACCGTCAGGGGAGGGCAGATCCGCCGAGACCCCCAGGTCCGCGGGTGGGGCCAGGGGCGCCACCTGGGCGGTCTGGCTCGCCTCCAGGATGGACCTGGGGATGGCCGGCTCGGCGGGCACCGAGGCGGAGAGGGCCGCCGCTGGCTGGGGCGCAGAGACCGCCACCGGGGCTCCTGCCACCGGTCCAGCCGGCGCCGGCTGGACAACACCGGGCATGGGAGCAGACGCTGCGACACCAGCAGATGCCACGGGAGCCGCGGGCACCGCGGGCACTGGAGCCTGGGCGGGCGAAGCGGCGGCCGCCGCCGCGGGCTGACCGCCCATCTCGAAGCGCAGCTCCGTCTTGCCCAGCCCGATGGCGTCCCCGTGGGTGAGGGTCTGAGTCTTGACCCGGACGCCGTTTATCTTGGTCCCGTTGCCGCTGCCCTGATCCGTGAGCGACACGCTCTGGCCATCGAAGTTGAAGGCGCAGTGCCGCCGGGAGACGGCGATGTCGGCGAGCACCACGTCGCAGTCGGCGCCCCGGCCGATGATGCCCTGTCCAAGGGGTAGAGCAAAGACTCGCCCCCGGTCGGCCCCGGCGATCACCCGCAGCACCGCCGCGGGAGCCTCGGCCGCCGGGGAGGCCTCCTGGAAAAGGGGCGCGAGGTCGGAGTCGATGACCGTCGCCTCCGACTCGGGAATGGCGGCGGGATCCGTCTCCATGCCCTGGTCCAGCTCGGGCGCCGGCGCCGGCTGTGGCGCCGGCTGTGGCGCCGGCTGTGGCGCCGGCTGTGGCGCCGGCTGTGGCGCGGCAGCAGGCCTGCGAGGCGCGGGACGCCGCGGGGGTGGGCCACCCGAGGCGGCGGGCCTGCGCGCTGGAGGCCTCCGCCCCGGAGGGGGCCGCCGGCCAGGAGGTGGGCCACCGGCTCGGTCGCCATAGCCCATGGTCGGGCTCCTGGCGGCAGAGGCCGGTCGGCGGGGAGCACCGCCCGCGGGCGGTCTGCGGGCCGGCTGGCGGCGCTTCTGCGGACCGGACGGAGCCGGACCGCGCGGTCTTCTGGGTACGTCAGCCATCATTACGACAATATGGGATCTTTCCCGGTCGGGCAAGGATCCCTTGAGGAAAAACCGGCCCTGCACCTCCCCTGACCGAGCGGGGGAGAGGGCGCGCCGGGCTGATCACCCGGGCGAGCAGCTCCGCCCCTGGCGCCGGCTACTCGCCCATGGCTCCCAGGGCCTCCCTGAGCTTGATGTAGCGCGGATCCCTGGGGTTGGCCTTGAAGTACAGCAGCGTCTGCTGGAGCTGAGCCCGGGCCTGCTCCGTCTGGTGATAGCGCCACTGCCTCTGGGCGTCGAAGATGGCCGTCTTGAAGATTCTCGATAGCTCCCGGTTGATTCGGTCGATCTCACGGGTGGCCACTGCGTACTCTGGCGGTCGCTTGGGGAGCTCCTCGAGGTAGTCTCTCACGCACTCGTAGTTGCGAATGGCCTTCTGCATGTTGGCAGGATCCACCTTTCGCTGATCGTAGGCGTTCTTGGCGTTGAAGAAGCACTCCTTGGCCTTGCCCAGGTTGGGCGCAGGGATGGCGGTCTCCCGCAGCTTCACGTAGGCGATCTCCCACATCTCGGTGCCGTGCTTGCCGTTCTTTGTGTTGTCGAAGGTGATGAAGTTCTCCCCCTCCTTGAGGAGGGAGGGATCTATGACCAGCCGCAGCCCGTAGTCGTACTTGTAGGTGACCGACCCCCGCACCTTGATCTTCCTGGTGGGGGGAACCGTGCCCACCCGCTTGCCGTTGACCAGGATCACCACCTCCTCCGAGTCGTCGATGCCCCAGGCACCGTACTCCAGGGTCACCCGGAGCTTGGTGTTGGGCTTGACGTACCGGAAGGTCACCTTGTCACGGAAGTTCCGGTTGTACCCTCCATAGCCAAAGGCCCAGTCCCAGTAGCCCTTGGCGTGGTACTCGTCGTAGTCCACCGGCTGGTCCGAGAGCTCCGCCTGGCCCTGCTTTCGTTTCAGCTTGCCCCCGAGACACTGCTTGGCGAGGCCTGCGAAGAGCAGCAGCAGGGCCATGGCGCCCCCCACCGCCATGAGCTTGCCCCTGGGGGTCTTGACGATCTCTGTGAGCCGCTCCTTGGGGCTCCCGCCAGCGGCGCCGTGGTCCAGCCGGGCTCGCTGCTTGGCCGTCAGGCGCATCCTGGCCGTCTCCTCGCCGCTCCTGGTCATGTCCAGGTTGGAGAACTGCAAGGTGGCCTGGCCGATGCCCACGTAGTCGCCGTCTCGGAGCACCTCCGGACCCTCGATCAGCTCCCCGTTGAGGCGCGTTCCGTTGGAGGATCCCAGGTCCTCGACGAGGTAGACCCCGCGCCTTCCGTGGAACCGGGCGTGCTCCCGGGAAATCCCGGGGTCCACCAGGATCACGTCGTTTGCGTCCACCCGACCCACCTTGCACCGGGACTCGAAGTGGTACTCACGACCCTGGGCCTGGCCGTCTATGACGGTGAGCAAGAAACCTGCGACCTTCTCCTTGCGGTCCTCGCCGCGACCCTTGCCTCGGGTTCGTTTCAAAACTGGCCCCCGTACATGAGCCTGAAGACGATGGGCCCGAAGAGGATCATAAACACCGTGGGGAAGAAGCAGGCCACCAGCGGCATCAGCATCTTCACCGGAGCCTCGTTGGCCAGCTTCTCCGCCCGCTGGGTGCGGTCGATGCGCATCTGGGTGGACTGGATGCGGAGGATCCTGCCCAGGCTCGTGCCCATGCGATCGGCCTGGATGAGGTTGGTCACAAAGGCCGTGAGTACCGGGAGCTGAACCCGGTCCGCCAGGTTTCGCAGCGCCTCCTCCCGGGTCTTGCCCAGCTTTATCTCACCGAGCATGATGCCCAGCTCCTCCATGAGCGGGCCCGGCTTGCCCTTGTCCACCACCGTGGCGATGGCTGCCTGGAAGTCCAGCCCGGCCTCCACCGAGAGGGTGAGCAGGTCGATGGCGTACGGCAGGGCTCGCTGTATCTTGTGGTGGCGCTTCTTGATCTGGTCCGCCAGCCAGATGAACGGAAACAGCCCGCCAAAAAGGGCGAAGAACATCGCCGCCACCAGCGGCTTGTGCAAGAGGTTGAGGATCATCAGCCCCAGCACGCCGAAGAGGATGGCGCCCAGCTCCATCATGGCGATGAACTCCTCGGGCATCATCCGGGGCCTCCCCATGGCCACGAAGCGCCGACCCATCTTGCGCGCGAACCCCTCGCTCACGAGCGGCCTGTTGAGCGATCCGATCCGCCCCAGGATCACCTGCCCGGCGGAGCGCACGGCGTTGCTCCCCCCTGCGGCCATCTGAGCCTGGGT
>JAJRWW010000564.1 GCA_024276595.1 Myxococcota bacterium | reverse complement strand
GAGGAGCTGGGAGAGCCCCGTCGCCCCCCACCCAGGGAGGTGGAGATCCAGAAGCTGCTGCAGGAGGGCCAGGAGATCGTCGTGCAGGTGTCCAAAGATCCCCTGGGCACCAAGGGGGCGCGCGTCACCACTTTCATCTCCCTCCCCGGACGCCACCTTGTCTTCATGCCCACCGTCTCCCACGTGGGGATCTCCCGCCGGATCACCAGCGAGGCCGAGCGACAGCGGCTGCGGGACATCATCGAGGATCTTCGGCCCCCGCAGGTGGGCTTCATCGTCCGCACCGCTGCCGAGGGACAGCCCCCGGACAAGCTCCGCGCGGACATGGGCTTCCTGGCCAAGCTGTGGGAGGAGATCCAGCGCAAGGGCGTCTCGGCCAGCGCCCCGTCGCTGCTGCACGCCGACCTGGACCTGATCCTGCGCTGCGTGCGGGACCTGCTCAACATGGAGGTGGAGAGCTGCCTGGTGGACAACCAGCGGCAGTACGAGCGCATCCGTCGCTTCATCGAGACCTTCATGCCCAAGTACAAAAACCGGGTGAAGCTGTACGTGCTGGAGGAGCCCCTCTTCGACCACTTCGGCACCGAGGCGGAGCTGGACCGGGTCCTGGATCGCAAGGTCTGGCTCAAGTCCGGGGGCTACCTGGTCATCGACCAGGCCGAGGCCCTCACGGCCATAGACGTCAACACCGGCCGATACGTGGGCAGGCGAAACCTGGAGGACACCATCACCCGCATCAACCTCGAGGCCGTGCGGGAGATAGCCGTCCAGCTCAGGGTGCGAAACCTGGGCGGCATAATCATCATCGACTTCATCGACATGGAGAAGGAGGCCAACAGGGAGAAGGTCTGGCGCACCCTGGTGGAGGCCCTC
Organism: Myxococcota bacterium; assembly: GCA_024276595.1. Taxonomy (GTDB): domain Bacteria; phylum Myxococcota_A; class Polyangia; order HGW-17; family JAJRWW01; genus JAJRWW01. The sequence goes on along the minus strand of JAJRWW010000564.1, from coordinate 9,587 downwards.
AAGCGGGACCGGGCCCGCTCCAACGTGGGCAAGATCTCGGACCTGTGCCTGGTGGAGATGACCCGCAAGCGCACCCGGGAGAGCCTCGGCAGGATGCTTACCCACTCGTGCTTTTACTGCGACGGCAAGGGGTACCTGAAGTCTCCAACGACCGTGTGCTTCGAGATCCTGCGCCACATCCGGCGGGAGTGCCACCCGGGCCGCTGGCAGGAGGTGCACGTCTACTGCCACCCGGAGGTGGCGGTGTTCCTGGCCCAGGCCGAGAGTGAGCAGGTCTCCAACCTGGAGGAGCGCCTGGGCATCCCCATCCATGTCAACGCCGAAGGCACCTTCCACCTGGAGCAGTACGAGGTCCGCGACTCGGCAGACCCCGGGCCGGGCGGGATCTGACCGCGAGCTCCAACGGCCCTGCCCGAATGATCACCCGGCACGATGAAGGCCCCATCCTGGTGGCCATGGGCACCAGCCTCGGGGATCGCCGCCAGCTCTTGCAGCGGGCGCTGGCAGAGGTGGCCCGCCTGGATGGGGTTCGAGTGCTCGCCGCGAGCCCTGTCTACGACACGGCCCCCGCGGGTGGCGTGGCCACCAACCGCTTCCTCAACGCCGCCATGCGGCTGCAGACACGCCTGGAGCCGGAGGAGCTGCTGTGCGCCCTCCTGCGGGTGGAGGCCACCCTGGGGCGCACCCGCCACCAGCGCTGGGAGGACCGAACCATGGACCTCGACCTCTTGCTTTGGGGCCAGCGGATCATCCGCACACCCCGCCTGGTGGTGCCCCACCCCCGGATGCACCAGAGGCGCTTTGTGCTGGTCCCGGCCGTGGACCTGGCCCCCGACGCCACCCACCCCTTGCTGCGCCGATCCCTGGCCGAGCTGCTGGACGAGCTGGCCCCCGCTCAGGGTGACTGCCGACGGGTGGGCTCCCTCGCCCTGGGGCCCCCTTGAGCTCGGGGAGAAACCCCCCTTCCCACGGAGCGCCCATTTGGGTACACATGGGCCTTGACGAACAGTACGACCAACCTCGGAGAAGGAGAGCCCCGGTGAGACGTCTTTTTTTCGGCGTGGTGGCCGCCACGGCCCTGGCCCTGGGGGCGCTGCCCTCTGGCTGCGGAGACGAGTGCGACAGGCAGTGCGACAAGCTCCTGGGGTGCCTGCGGGACATGGGCGGGGGCAAGCTGGATATGAGCCCCGAGAAGCTCAAGCGACAGTGCAAGGCCCGCTGCAGAAAGAGCCGCAAGAAGCTCACCGCAAGCGTGGAGGACGTCTGCGGCCAGTAGGCGCCCCCAAAGACGGCATACGCCGTGCGCGCCACGAGAGCGCCCTCAGTCCGGGCGGAGGGTAAACTCCCGCACGGTGATGACGCGTCCCTCCTCGAGGTCCACCAAGAACGAGCGCCCCTGTCCGAACATCCCGTCGTAAGACAGCAGGTACCACACGTCCATGGTCCAGCGGGGGTAGCCGCTCTCACAGGGGGGGGTCCAGGAGGTTGCCTCTGCGTCTCCCAGGGCATCCGGCCGATCTGGCACCTGCCTGAGCAGGTCCAAAAACTCCTGCGACTTGTGAACCACGCCTATGGCCCTCGCCGCGTCCCCCACATCCAGCTCCCGACGCCAGGCCGAGGTGAGGCGGCTGGCCACCAGCGTGCCGTCTAAGTGCAGGTCCACCTCGTAGGCCTCGTCGGCCACGAGATCCGCGAAGTCCGGGACGTCGAACTCCGGGTACTTGTCCATGCGCGCAATCTCGGAGGCCCGCGCCCGCTGGTCCGCCCAGCCCACCTCCGCAGACTCCTCGCTGTAGTAGGCGTAGACCCGCAGCACCAGGTCCCGCGAGGGGAGCCGGTGATCCCAGTCGAGCACCGGGATGAAGCTGTGGTAGCGGTTGTCCTTGAACGGGACCATTGGAGGGAGCGCCCCGGCGAAACGCTCGGCGTCCCCCTGGTCGCGGAGCAGCCGCTGGTGCAGCACCCGCGGGTGGGCGATCATGGCCGCTGCGATCTGGTCCTTGATGTCGTCGCGCTGGTGCATGGCCAGGATAGAAGCGTGGTCGAACCCTTTGCGATGATGGCAAGAGAATATACGGGCGAAGCCGCAACAAGCCAACAGCAAATCCCAAAACTCCCGGGGCCGCTCAAGATCCGAAAAAGGCTACCGTCACCCCGTCACCCCCTTCACCCCGGCGTCCGGGTCGGTGCCGCTCCACCGAGCGCTCTCGCCGGAGGTGGCCACGCACCAGCTTGCGCAGGGCGCCGGTGCCGTGCCCATGGATGATCAGCGCCGACGGGGCCTCCTCGAGGAGCATCCGGTCCAGGAAGCGGGCGAGCACCTCCTCGGCCTCGTCCACCCGCAGCCCCCGCAGGTCGCAGGTGGTCTGGGGCTCCTGAAAATGGCCGAGCTCCTCCGCATCGTGAATGCCAGCGGGGAGATGCCCGGCCCGCCCCGACGGGGATGGCTGGTCCCGGCGGCCCGAGGGGGAGTCACGACCCACCGGGGAGGCCCCCTGGTCGCCCTCCACCACCCGCACCTCTTTCTGATCCACCCGCAGCTTCAGCGGCCCCGACTGCACCAGCACCTGGGCGCGATCCACCGAGAGCACGCGCGCCAGACCCCCAAGGCGCTGCACCCACAGGTGCGCTCCGACCTCCAGGTCGCGCCCCTCTGCCGGCCGCCCGGGGGGAGGCTCGGCGACCGGGGCGTGGGCCGACACCCGGGCCGCCAGCCGATCCAGCTCCTCCGATGCCCGGTCCAGCTCCTCCTTCCGCCCCAGGGCGCGGATGCGTCTCCTTCTCCGCTCCAGCTCGTCTCTAGCTCCGCGCAGGGCTGCCACGGCCGCCTGGTGGCTGTCCTCGTGGATGGCCCTGCGCTCCCTGGCCAGCTCCTGCTCCGCCCGCTCCAGCTCCCTGCGCCGCCTGGCCAGCTCGATCCGGTCCGACGCCAGCCTCTCTCTCTCGTCCAGCACCTTCCTCCGCTCGGACTCCAGCTCTGCCAGCAGCCGGTCCACCTTGGCTGCGGCCGGATCCAGCAGGCCCGCGGCCCGCTCCAGCAGCTCCTCGGGCAGGCCCAGCTTCCTGGCCACCGACAGGGCCGAGGACCTGCCGGGGGCGTCCGGGATCACCCGGTAGGTGGGGCGCACCCGCTCCAGGTCGAACCCCATGGAGGCGTTGGAGAAGCGCGGGTCGCGAGAGGGCAGGCCCTTGAGCTCGGGGTAGTGGGTGGTCACCAGCACCATTGCGCCCCGGTCCACGAGGGCCTCCAGGATGGCGCGGGCCAGGGCGGCCCCCTGCACCGGGTCGGTGCCCACGGCCACCTCGTCCAGGAGCACCAGGGCCCCCGGGCCGGCCACCGAGAGCAGCCGCCCCACGTTCGTCACGTGGGCGGAGAAGGTGGAGAGGCTCTCGCTTATGGACTGGTCGTCTCCCATGTCCGTGAGCACGGCGTCGAACAGGGGGATCCGGCTAGTGGCGGTGCAGGATGGAAAGAGCCCGGCCCGCAGCATGAGCGCTGCCAGGCCCACGGCCTTGAGCAGCACGGTCTTTCCCCCTGTGTTGGGCCCGGTCACCACCAGCACCGACCCCAAAGAAAGCCGAACGTCGTTGGCCACCACCTCTGCCCCGGCCAGCACCATGAGCGGGTGCCGCAGGCCGCACAGCTCCAGGAAGGGGCTCTCCCCGGCGACCACCTCTCCGCAGGCGAGATCCTCTGCGAGGCGAGCTGCACCGTTCACCAGGTCGATGAGCGCCAGCCGCTCCAGGGTGGCCAGCAGCCCCGCCATACCCTGGCGGACCAGCTCCGAGAGCTCTGCCAGGATCCTCTGCTCCTCTCGCTCCAGGTCGGCGGTGGCCAGCTTGATGCGATTGTCTATGTCGATCACCTGCTGGGGCTCCACGAACACCGTGGCGCCGCTGGCAGAGGAGCCCAACACGATGCCCTGGACCTCTGCGCGCCGCTCCGCCTTCACAGGGAGCACGTAGCGCCCATCCCTGTCGGTGTAGTAGTCGTCCCCGAGCCTGCTCTGCATGGCGGGATCGGCCAGCAGCGCGCGCAGGCGCCCGATTGCCTCCTCTCGCAGGGCGCGGGCCCGCTCCCGGAGCTGGCCCAGGAGAACGCTGGCCCGGTCCGCCAGGGCGCCGGTCTCGTCGAAGCAACCCTCTATTGCCCCCCGCAGGTCCTGCAGCGGGTCCAGGCCTCCAAGCAGCTCCCCCAGCGCAGGATGGCGCTCCAGCAGACCCCGCCCCTGCCGGCGGAGATCCCTGGCTGCTCCGAGGGTGGCCGCCACGGCCAGGAGGTCCTCGGGGGAGAGGGCCCCGCGCTTCTCCACCCGACGCAGCACCGGCCGCAGATCCCGCACCAGGTGGAGCGACAGCCGCTCCCCCTCCCCCCTCGCATCCCGGCACTGGGCCACCAGCTCCAGCCTGCGGCGGGCGTCAGCGGGCCGCTCGAAGCCCTCCAGGGCAAGGGCCCGTTCAGAGCCCCGCTGGGTCTGGCAGCGCTGGGCCAGCTCCTCCCGCAGGCTGGACCACTCCAGGTCCGAGTGGGTCTTCTCCGGTACCCTCAGCATGGGGGATGTCTAACCCAAGAGGTGGAGCATTTCCACGGCTTCTTCGTCCGGGCTCCTCGTACGCCTGGGTGATCGAATCTGCGAGAGTATCTATCGTTAGGTACATGACAGTGGTTCCGTTGACTCCTTCCACGTCCTTGCCTAGTATGGACATTTCAGCAGACATACAACAATTCTCCGGGGCCCTCCGGGGCCCAGCAGGTGATCATGGCCACCAGAGGCGGACTCTCCATCAGCTTGAAGATGATCCTCACCACCACTGCGCTCATCGTTGTGATCGTTGGGATCTTCGGCGTCATCGCCATCCTGAACACCAAGGACCTGTACGACGAGCAGGCCAGTCGGCAGCAGCAGATCTTCGAGCAGTCCATGCGGGAGCACGGATCCTCCCAGATTGAGACCCTCGCCGAGGGCATCCTGGGCCCCCTCAAGGGGAGCGAGTTCGAGGCGATCCAGCCCATGCTCATCCGGGCAAAGCAGCACGACGTGCTGGTGCGGCACATCTGGCTCCTCGACAGCAGCGGGCGCCGGGTGGCATCGGAGAGCAGGGCCGAGAACGTCGCATTCACAAGGCAGTGGAGCAAGGACCACAAGGCCATCGGACCATTTGCCCACGAGCTGCTCCCCGAGCCCTTCCTGAGGTCGGTCTCTGGCGCGGCAAGGAGCGCTGCCCTCAGGAGCGCGCTCCAGCCACGCGCTGTGCCCCCGCGGCCGAGCCCAGGGGCCATGGCCCCCAAGGGCTCCATGGCCCCCAAGGGCTCCATGGCCCCCAAGGGCTCCATGACCCCTGCGCCCTCCATGGCCCCCAGCCCCCGAGCCGGTGGCAAGGCAGGTGAGGCCAAGTCCGCAGAGGACCTCAAGACCATCATTCGCAAGTACAAGGGCGAGCAGGTGATGGTCATTGGCAAGCCGCTGGTGGCCCTGGGGGTGTACCTGGGCGCCGTCTTCGTGGTCTACTCAATGGAGAGACTGAAGGAGCAGCAGGCGCGCATCCAGCGCCGAAAGGAGAAGGCCTTTGCCCAGCAGTGGCAGCGCACGGCAATGATCGGCGGCGTGTTCGTGCTGGTGGGGCTCCTCATGGCAATCATGCAGGGCCTCCGCATCTCCAAGCCCATCCGGCAGCTCACCGCCCGCGCCACGCAGATCGCCCAGGGGGAGCTGCAGACCAGGGTGGAGGTGACCACCTCCGACGAGCTGGGGGTGCTGGCGGAGAACTTCAACTTCATGGCGGACCAGCTACTCATCCTCCTGCACGAGACCGCCCAGCAGGGCGCCGTGCAGAAGGAGCTGGAGGTGGCGCGAACCATCCAGGAGACCCTGGTGCCCACCTCGGACGTGGTGGACCGCCCCTTCCTGCGGCTGGCGGGCTACTTCGAGCCCGCCTCCGAATGCGGAGGGGACTGGTGGACGTACCACGACCTGCTGGACGGCAAGGTCCTGGTGGTGATCGGCGACGTCACGGGACATGGGGTCCCCTCTGCCATGATCACAGCCACTGCCAAGAGCGCCGTGGACACCCTGCGCGCCGTGACCAACGACAACCTCACGGTGACCTACCTGCTGGAGGTGCTCAACCGCGCCATCCTGGAGTCGGCCAAGCGCAAGTTCGTGATGACCTGCTTCGCCTCCATCATCGACCCGAAGAGCAACACCATCACCTTTGCCAACGCAGGGCACAACTTCCCGTACATCTACCGGGAGGAGGGCGGCCGCGGGAAGTTCAACGTCCTGATGACCAGGGGCAACCGCCTGGGGGACATGGAGGACTCCACCTACCAGTCCAAGGAGGAGGAGATCCACCCGGGCGACACCATCGTCTGGTACACAGACGGCATAGTGGAGTGCGAGAGCGAGCTGGGGGAGGAGTACGGCGAGAAGCGCTTTCGGGCCTCCATCCGCAAGCTCGCGGGCAAGGAGCCGGACGAGGTGCGTGACGGGGTGGTGGCCGCGGCCCAGTCCTTCTTCGGCAACATGCCTCACAAGGACGACATCACCATGGTCATCGGAAAGTACTACGAGCCGGGCACCGCTCCGCCGCTGGAGATCTCGAGCCAGGCCGACGACGACGAGACACCGCCCGGAGAGGCGGAGGGAGAGGTGCAGCAGGCGCCGGAGGAGAAGGGCTCATGACCAAGCCGATCACGATCCTGCTTCTGTGCGCCCTCCCCGGGGTGGCCTGGGGACAAGGGCGCACGAGCGGAGGAACTCAGGCCCAGCAGGCCGTCAAGAAGGCCGATGCGGCCTTCGCCGCGAGGAACCTCAAGGAGGCCATCCGTCTTTACAACCAGGCCCTGGCCTACAACCGCTCACTCACCCCGGCATACGAGAAGCTGGCCATCGCATACTTTGCCGTGAAGCAGTACAGGGCGGCGGTGACCAAGCTCTCCATCTGCCTCTCGGTGGCCCCTTCGAACGTCAAGTGCCAGATGTGGCTGGGCCTGCACCAGCTCAAGCTGGGCCAGAAGGCCGCCGGCATCGCCGCCCTTCAAAAGGCGGTGAAGCTGAGCTGGAAGCTGCCCCTGGCCATGCGCAAGCTCGGCCGCTACTACTACAGGCGAGGCGACTGGCGGCTGGCGGAGAAGGCCTGGTGGACCTTCCTCAAGTTCCGAGACAGGGGCTGGCCCAAGAAGGTGGACTTTCGCGCCCACTACTACCTTGGGAAGATCTACCTGAAGCTGCGGCGCTACCCGGCGGCTGCGGCGGCCTTCTCCAGGGCCCTGCGGCTGCGCAAGAAGCACTCTGGTGCCCGGCTGGGGCTGGCCACTGCCTACATGGGGCGAGGGTACTTCAACGCTGCCCTCAACCTGCTATTGCCCCTGCGCAAGCTGGCGCAGCGCAAGCCCATCATTCACCTCTACCTGGCACGCTGCTTCCACCGCATGAGGCGCAAGAAGCAGGCCCTCGACCACCTCAGGCGCTACTCCCTCAAGCGCCCCGGCGACGTGCAGACGCTCATCCTCAAGGGCGACATCTACTTTCTGCACAACGAGTTCGGCCCCGCCCTCGCCGCCTACAAGCAGGCGATGGTCAAGTCCCCGCGCTCCATCGAGGCAAAGCTCAAGTACGGGAGAGCGCTTCTGCTGCGCAAGCGCGCTGCCGAGGCGTACAAGGTCCTAGCCGCGGCCGCCCGCAGTCAGCCATCCAACCCAGAGGTCCTCGGCGTCCTGAGCCAGGCCCTGCTGGCGCTGCGACGGGCCAAGGAGGCCGTGGCCGTCCTCACGCGCATGCTCCGCCTGCGCCCGAGCTATCCGGGCGGGCTGGCCCTGAGGGGAGACGCCCACCTGGCCGCCGGCCTCGTGGGCAAGGCCATCGCCGACTACCGGGCCGCCCGAAGGATCAACCCCAAGAGCTGGCGAGCGAGGCGGGGCCTGATCCGCGCCCTCAACCGAAGGGCGAGAGACAGGCTCCTGGGCAAGAGCACCGCTGGCGCCCTGAAGGACCTCCGCAGCGCCTTCCTGCTGGACCCACAGCGCATCTTCACCAACATCAACCTGGGCATCGCCTACCTTGTGGCCCACCGCCCCAAGGAGGCCGCCCGTCACCTGATGCAGGTGCAGAAGAAGCTCCCGCGGAACTTCGCGGTAAACAGGCTGCTGGGCAGGCTCTACCACGACACGGGGCGGCTCAAGCAGGCCAGGGCCCATTACCTGAAGGCTCGCCAGGCGGCCAGGAGCCTCCCCGCCCGCTTCCAGGCCGAGGTGGAGATCGAGCTGGGCGCTCTGCTTGCGGCCCAGGGGAGCATCGACGACGCGGTGTCGGTGCTCAAGAGCGCGGTCTCCTCCTCGGAGGGGAGCGATGACCTCGCACCCATCGCCCAGGCGAACCTGGCCATCGCCCTCCTGGACCGGGGCTACCGCAACCTGGAGAAGGGCAAGGGCCAGCAGGCTGTGGCCGACCTGGAGATAGCCAGGCGCTACGCGGCTCGCCTCAAGGGCAACCAGCCGCTCCTGGTGCGCTTCCTGCTCGCCATGGCCTTGCTGGACACCGGCCGCTGGGCCAAGGCAGCGGCAGCCTTCCGCAAGCTCTCGGGCCGAAAGAGCCTCGCCAGGGTGCTCAGGCCCCCCTTCGATCGCCTCGGTGCGGCCTACTTCAGGGCCTACACCAGGTACCGCCGTGGGGGCTATGAGGCGGCTGCCACTGCCCTGGGCCGGCTGCTGCGGCGGGCGAGGGGGCCGGCCCGGGTGAGGATCCGCGAGATCATCCGCTCCGCCTACGAGCTGCGCGCCTCCCAGCTCGTGCGCCGGGGCAGGCACCGCAGGGCTGCCATCCTCTACAAGCGGGCGCGCCCCCTGGGTCTCTCCCGCGTGGGCCGCCACAACCAGGCGGTCTCCTGGTACCGAAGCGGCAAGCGCGCCAAGGCCCTGGCGGCCTGGAAGCGCGGGCCCACCGCCTCATCCCTTTGCAACGTGGGGACCCACTACGACAACGCGGGCAACCCCCAGGCCGCCCACGCCTGGTACAAGAAATGCGCGGCCAGGGGCGGCGCCTCCGCCGCCATCAAGAAGCGCATCCAGACCATTGGCCGGCTCTTCGGCTACAAGTGAGGTGATGCAGATGATCGGCAACAAAGCTCTGCTGGCCTGGCTCCTGGGCCTGGCTCTCTTTTCTGGCCACACCGGCGTCGCCCTCTCCCAGCCCGCTCAGCCCGCCCAGATCCGTCTGGGCATCTTCGCGCCCAACTCCCGCTTCACGAGCGGCTCGGCCTTCAGCTACATCACCGGGCTCGCTCGCCACGTGCAGTCGGTGACGGGGATCCCCACCTCGGGCCGCTCCTACCGCAGCGCCGGCTCCTTTCGGCGGGCCATGGGCAGCCTCAACTTCGCAGTGGTGGACCCGATCTTCATGTGCCGACGCCACCTGGCGGTGGTGGCCAGCGGGCGGCTCGGCGGCGGCTCCCGGGCGTCCTGGGGCCTCTCCGCCCGGTCCGCCACCTCCATCTCCGGGCTCAAGGGCAAAGGCTCGCCCTCGCGGCCTCGGGCATGGGAGACATCTCCTTTGCCGAGGGCATGATCGGCGGGCGGATCAAGATCAAGT